>DATCFX010001025.1:0-1319 GCA_036509275.1 Pirellulales bacterium
CCTGCCGCTATACGCTGATACTGATTGGCAGATTGCCCTTCCATTGCCTGAACCGCACCGCATTCCGCTTGACCCCGCGCACGTCATCGCCGCAGGGGACGTCTTCATTGTCGCCGCGCGCGGCGGCGGCCCCGCCATCTACTCCAAAAACGACCGTGCCGACACCTTCAAGGACATCACCATCTTCACCTCGGGCGGCCCCGCGATTGAGGCCTGGTACTCCCAGGGAATGGCGTTTATCGAGATCACCATCGAGCCCGGCAGCGGCCGCCTGGTCAGCGCGGTCGCCGGCGGTATCGAGCTGAATGACATGACCGGCCCCGACAACCGGGTCCAGAACAGCCTGATCGACGGGGTGCAGGACGATTCGATCGCCGGCTATCCCGATACCGGATCCGCCTCTGTCACCACCGCATCAACCGCCACCGTGACGCTCGCCTCGCCGCCCCCGGAAAGCCCCGTCTTTTTTGTCAACAGCCAAACCGGCCAGGTCGTCGGCGGCCCGCCCGGCCAGGGCCATGCGCTCTTTGCGGCCGGGCCCCAGACTTACGAAGTTGTGCCGCACCTGAGCGCGGGCCAAGTTGGACAGGTGGCCCCGGGCGGCATCGTCTACAGCACGGCACAATTCGTGCCGGCCGACAACGTGGTCGTCGCCCACAACCGGATCGCGAACAGCTATCTGGCGCGCGGCATTGCGTTCTCGGGCGTAGTCGGCATCGAGATCACCGGCAACACCATCACAAACATGCAGCAGGCCGGGATCTTTCTCGGCACGGCACCTCCCCAATACGGGCCGGTCAACGGCGCCCTGATCGCCGACAACACCTTGACCGCGACCAACATGGGCATGTCTGGTGTCGGCACCGACATGCTCGGCGCCATCGAGGTGATGGCCTTTGGAAGCAACGGCAATGTGTTCGGCGGGCAGCCAAGCCGCAAGCTCTTCATCAATCGCAACACGATCACGACGACGGAACGCAGCGGCATCTGGGTCGGCAACGTCGCGGACGGCGAGGTCGATTCTGCGAACGTGATCTCCGATTACGCGCTCGCGCACGGTAATCTCGGCCTCACGCCCCATCTGCACGACGGCCTCGCGCCCTATGCCCCGATCGCGTTCAAGCGCGCCGTGTTCGGCTGGTGCACCAGGAACGTCTCCGGCCTGACGCTCGGGCTCTGCCATCCCCCGACGACCCCGCGATCTCCTCCCAAAGTGCCGCTCGTGCCGTCTCGCTAGTGCACCGACTCAGTCAGATAGTACACGGCACCGGCTAATTTTTGTGAGGATTGCATCTGCGGTTTTGGTCCAGGTGAAAGGC
>DATCFX010001026.1:0-6050 GCA_036509275.1 Pirellulales bacterium
CTCGCGGAGCTCCTTCAAGAGGCTCAAATCGCCCGCCAGCGCCTTGCGCAGCGCGTCCCGCCGAAACACCAACACCTCGCGCATCTTGGAGATCGCATCTTTGCGTGCCATATCAGCTTTACCCTTGATGTCCGAGCTTGGCCGCGCCGAGGGTTTCGCCCCCCCTCCAGACTCGCCTCGTCGAACAAAATGAAAAAAGAGTGGATGTTGCCTCGATCGATGTCCCTTGCAGCCGCTTTCCTTAGCCGAACTCTCCGCTGACGCCGGGTGAAACGTGGCAAAACAACTATAGTACGAACGCCAAGTGCAGATGGTTCCGAATTTTACGACGAGAAAATCCGCGCGCCAAAAATTGCCGACAAAAGACGCAAGCGCCTTCCGCAAAATGAGTTACGACCGTCATCGAAAATTCGCCGGCCACCGAATCGGCTTAACTCGCCCGTCGGCCGGCGAGAACAGACACTTTTGCTTGCGTCAAGTGGTCCCACCGCCCGATTGCCGCGCGGCCGACCAATTGCCGACGCACAGAATAATCGGCAAAAGCAGCGCAAACATCCAGCAGATTTTGCGCGACGGCCTTTCAATACCCCACGCAGCGGTTATGCCCGCCGCGCCAATCGAGCGCTGGCGACCGCCGCGGATCGCTCGGAATTTTGACTGCCGGGCAGCCGTAAGGTAGATCACCTCGGACCTTTACATAGATGCTGGCCGGACTGTCGTACCGCGGCTGGCCCACCAACCATTTTAGCGGCATTCGTTTCTGGGGGTTTGCAGCGACTGCTCTCAACCAACGTTGGGGGCTGCCTACCAGGCCGAACAGCCGAACCGTTTGAGAACCAACAAAACATGGGCACCGCCACGCTTAGCGAAGCGCCTCGTTCGAAACCAGCCTGCACCGCCGCGCTGGCCCTGCGCATGACCGGCCCCGGTCTGCCGGAACGAGTGGTCGAAATCCGCGAGGACAGGTTCAGCATCGGCTCGGGCGCCGGTTGCACACTGCAACTCGCTGGCGCTGGTATTCAGCCGATGCACTGTCTGATCATTCGCGGCCGGCAGCGGACAATCGTGCGGCGCTGCGCCGAGAGCGTCTGGTTGAACAACCGCGCGTTCGGCGACGCCCCGCTCGTGTGCGGCGACCGCCTGCGTCTGGGCGACGTGACGCTGGAAGTGCTGCCGGCCAGGCTTCGGCTGCCGGTTCCTTGCAAGCCAGCGGAACATGAAAGCATCGCCGCAGCCATTTTGCCGGCACCGTCCAGCCAGGTAGCCCGTCCAAGCCCGCGGCCGGCATCCTCGGCCGGCATGTCCGCCTCGAAAAAGCCCGCGCGACAACCCAAAGGCCACCGGCGCCTGATGCGTCATCTTCGCCAGCTCGAAGCGCGCCTGCGTCAATTGACTGCAGAGCACGCGCCGTCGGATCAACCCACCGGCGGCTTCGACGCGCGCGTCCAGCAGCTAAACCAAGATCGCCAGGAGTTGGATCAACGGACTGCTCGCTGGGAGAGCCAGCGGGAACAGGCCGCCGCCCGACTAGCTGCCTCGACCACGCAATGCGACGCGCGCGACAGCCTCTTGGTTCAGCGCGAACGCGAACTGGCGGAACAATTCGCTCGACTGACCGAAGCCAGAACCGCGCTAGCCGTCCAAGCCGACAGCCAACAAACCGAAAACACGACGCGGCAAGCGGCTATCGCCGAGCGCGAAGCCGAACTCTGGCGCCGCTCGGCCGATTTGGAAACCCAGTGGCAGGAATATCGCCGCCAGTGCGCTGTGCTAGACAGCCAGCGCGAACAGAATCGCCGCCAGGCAGAAATTGATGCCGCGGCGCTGGCCGCCCGCAAATCGGAGCTCGACACGCTGGCACAGCAGATTCAGCAGCAGCAGTGGGCCCTCGACGGCGACCGGCGAGAGCTGGAGTCGGCTCAGGCGGCGACCGAACTAGGGCGGCAAAATCATGACCGTGCTCGCCAGCAGGTCGAAGCGGAATTGGCCGCCGAATCCGCCCGGCTGGCCGCACGATCAGACCAGTTGACGGTCCACCAACAACAATGGACGGCCCAGGACGCCGAGTTGGCAGCCCGCTGGCAGGAACTCGCCTCGCAGCAGCAAGCGTTCGAAGCACGCCGCGCCGCTGGGGTAACCGAATCCCGGGTCCAGAATCCGGCCGCGGCCGATGGTCAGCCGCCTCTGCAAAGCGAATGGGAACAGTTGGAAGTCGAACGTACGGCCTGCCGCCAGCAGGGCGAAAGCCTGGCTGCGGCGCGGGCCACCCTCGATGCCGAGATGCGCGACCTGGCCAGCATGCGGGAGTCGCTGGAACTTGAGCAACGCGCGTGGGAGACCGAGCGGTCGCAGTCGCTGGCCCGCTTGCTCGAGCAAGAGGCCGAAAGCCACCGGCGCAGCGGCGAGTTGGAAGCCCGACGCGAGCAACTGCACCAGCGCGAACTGGAGTTGAGCCGGCTGCAAATCGAGTCGCAGGCGCAGAGCGAGGGCTTTGCCGCCCGGCAAGCTGCCTGGCAGCAATCGTGCATCAGCGAAAACGAGCGGCTTGCCGCGCAGGAACAAACTTTGCGTCAGCGCGAAACCGAGCTGCACGAGCGGCGCGAGGCGCTGACCCGGCAACTCGGAGAACTCCAGGGCCGCGAATCCACGATCGACCAGCACGAAACGCGGTGGCAGGCCCACAGGCATGAACACGATCGGCAGACGCTCGAGCGCGAGGCGCAATTGCGCGACGAAGCCGCGGCACTGGAAACCCGGCGTCAGCAATTTGTGGAATTGCAAGCCGCCTTCGTCGCCGAGCGGCAAACATGGCAGCAGCAGCTATCGGAAGAGCACGCACGCCTGGCGGCTGCACAGGCAGGCTTGGACGCTCGCCGTACGGCATTGGCCGACGCTGACTCGCAAGTGCAGCAAAAACAAGTTGAAAGTCAGGACCAGCAATACGAACTCGCCACCGAACTCGAAGAGCTCCGGCGGCTGCGCGAGCAGCTCGAAGCCGAACGGGCCACCGAACTGGCAAGAGGTGCCGAACAACTCGAGCGGCAGCGAGTGGAACTCGAGACCCGGCACTCGCGCTGGACGGCAGATATCGAGGCCAAGCGCGGCGAGTTGGCCCAGCAGCAGGCCGAGCTGACCGCTGCGCAGGTTGAATTCGAGCAGCGTTGCAGCCAGTTCGAACACGAACGGGCTGGCCGCGAGCACGCCGATTCGGAGCAGGGCCACGAGCAGGCCGAAGCGCTGGCGACGCTCGATGCATTGGAAATGCGGTTGACCGGCGAGCGGCAAGAGCTGAATGCCCGACAGGCGGAGTTCCAGGCGCAATGCGCCGCAGCCGCGCTGTCACGCGACGGGCAGGCCGCCGAGATTGCCGCGCAGCGTGCGGAACTGATGGAAGCGGAGCAGCACTTAGCGGCCGAGCGCACGGCGCTGGCCGCCCGCCGCGACGAGCTCGCCGCGCTATCCGCGGCGCTTGAGCAGCAGGCTGCCGATGGCCAGCAGGCGCAAGCCGCGCCCCTGGACGACGAAGCGCAGGCTGCGCTTGAGCAGCAACTGGCCGAGCTCGAACAGGATCGACAGCGTCTGGACGATGATCGCCGGTCGTTTGAAGCCGAGCAAGCGGCGCTGGCCGCGGCCCGCCAGGATTTCGAGCGAGAGCAAGCGGAGCTGGACGAGCAGCGCGCCGAGTTGGAGCAACGGACCGGAGAGTTGCAGCGCGAGCGGTTCGATATGCAACGGCGCGAGGCGGAGAACTACACGCCAGTCGGCCAGCGCCCCCCGGCAGAGTCGCCGCGCGAAGCCAGCCTGCCGCCTCTCTCAGCATTGACCGAGCCGCCCCCAGCGGTTGCGCCGGCAGAGCGGACTCCGGCTGCCGGTTCCAGCGCCCCAAGCGGCGGCGGCCATCGGGTTGAGCTTAGCAGCGTGGCCTTATTGCGCCGTCTGGGAGCGATGCCCGACTTCGACGACGAACACGAGCCGCCGCCCGCGGCGCCGCCGGAAGTGCGGCGGCCGGTGGTTTCGCAGCCGGTTCATGACATGGCCCCCGCGGACTCGGACGAGGACGATATCAATGCTTATATGCAGCGGCTGATCGCCCGCAACGGCGGGTCGAGCAGCCGGCCGAGCGAGCCTCAGTGGACCGCCCCCAAAGCCAATCCGGAATCGCCGCGTCAGCCGGTGGTCGAGCAGCCGCTGCCCAGCGTCGACAAGCCGACGGAGCCCGGCGACCTGGCCCCGCGCTCGCTGCCGCCAGAGCTGTCGGCCAACCTGTCGGCGATGCGCGAATTGGCCAATGCCAATGCCCGGATGGCCATCCAGACCCACGCGCGGCGCACTACGGCCTCGACCAGCTTCGGAAAATCGCTGACTTGTGCGGCCGGACTGACGGCCACGGTCATCGCGGGTTGGCTCTATACCACCGGCGCTCAATGGGCCTTGTACGCCGCGGCAGGCACCGGAGTTTTGACCCTCGGATTGCTCCTGCAAAACGTGAAGCTGGCGGCCACGCTATGGCGCTGGCGGCAAGATCTGCACGCCCACCATCGCGCGATTGCTAGTGTCGAAGTTGGCTCGGCCGCCCCCGACGCGCCGAGCGACGAGCCGGCGGAAGCGAACCCTCCCGCCGAATGACCGCCAGGCGCATTAAAAGCCGCGGGCGGCACGGATGTCTTCGAAGTCGCGCAGGTGGTAGTCGATGCCGACGAAATCCAGGACGCGGCACAGGCCGCGCAGGGCCACGCCCATGCCGTCGGGGCCGCTGAAGCCGCCGAACTGGCCGCCGCCTTTGACATGCGGCTCCAGATCGAGAAACACGCCGGGAATTCCGCGCCGATCGAGCGTCTGGTGCAGCTTGGGGAGCATCTCGCGGAAATCGCGCAAGATCAGCTCATGCGCCGAGTGCCCTTGGTCGGCCGGCACAAAATTCTTGATCGCCTCCTCATCGACGTAGCCCTGCCGCTCGGGCGGCTTGGGATGCCGATAGTCCTTGATGTGCAGCCAGCCGATGTAGGGCTTCATGGCCAAATACTGCTGGAACACCTCGGGGCCCGTGTAGCCCTGGCAGAGAATGTTCGCCGCGTCGAAGATCAGCATCATTGCCGGATGATTGACCTGGCGTTCGATTTCGGCCATCAATTCGCCGGTCTGCCCGACCAGGTTGGCCTCGATCTCGAGGCCAAAGGTCAGGTCCGAACGATGGCAGCATTCGGCGATCTGGCCGAGCTGATCGACGGCTTGCGGCAGATATTCGCGCGGTTCGGCCCCGCGCGGCGGATAAAACGAAAAGCCGCGGATCAGCTTGGTCTCGAACGCATGGGCCATCTCGCAGGCTTTTTTGACGTCCTTTTCCAGGTACTTTTTGAAAGGCACGAACTGGTTCTGGGTGCCGTCTTCGACGTCCACGAGCTTGACCTTGCCGATCGGCGAACCGATCGAGGCCACGTTCAGCCCGTATTCGTCCTCCAGGTGGCGGAGCTGCTGGATCTCCTTGAGCGAGAGCTTCATGACGTTCTTGATGCCCTCGCCGACGTCGACAAACCGCAGGCTGTAGTACTGCAAGCCCAGGGCGGCCAGCGCCGAAAACTGCTGCACCGCCGTTTTCTGATTGGCGGCTTCGTCGGCAAAGGCGCTCAGCACCACGCTCGGATTACCATTCATGCAAGGCGTGCTTTCATATCTCGGTTTAGCGAAGCGGGAAGCGGCCATTGTGCGCTCAGCGCTAGCCAGGCCGCAAGTGGCTTGCGCCCGTGGCTAACGACACTCGTCCCGTCGGGGCGATGAACTGCCGCGTTCAGATGTCCAGCTTGGCCGCCGTGCCGGCGTCCGGCGCGCGGCTACTGAGCCATTGGATGGCGAAGAAGAAGACGGGCGTTAGGAAGACGCCGAAAAAGGTCACGCCGATCATGCCGCTGAGCACGGCGATGCCCAGCGACTGGCGCATCTCGGCGCCGGCGCCTTCGCCAAACACCAGCGGCAGCACGCCGAAGATGAACGCGAACGAGGTCATCACGATCGGCCGGAACCGCAGCCGGGAGGCCTCGACAATGGCTTGGCGA
>DATCFX010001027.1:0-1527 GCA_036509275.1 Pirellulales bacterium
CCGCCAAGCCAATCGCCGGCAAGCCCGTGAAAGGCAAGCGAGCCGTCGCGGCCAAATCGGTGTCGCTGGCCAAGCCATCCGGTTCGCCCGCGATCGACCCGGCCGAGCGGGCCTTGGCCAACCTGTGCCAGGCGCTATTAAGCAGCAACGAATTTTTGTACGTCGATTGATCCTTAGCAACTGGATCGAGCCATGCTTCGGCCGACAAGTAAATCGCCTTCCGCACTGCCCGCCGGGCCGGGCTCACGCCGCCATTTTCTGGCCCGTAGCGCCATGGGCATCGGCTCGGTAGCGCTGGCCTGGCTGTTGAATGAAGAAGGCTTGCTCGCCTCGCCGGGCGGCAAGCCGCCGCTGGAGCCGCAGAGCTTCGACCTCTTGCCCAAGGCGCCGCCGCGCCCGCCCCGGGCCCAGGCGATGATCTCGATGTTCATGCAAGGCGGCCCCAGCCACATCGATCTGTTCGATCCCAAGCCGGAGCTCAGCAAGCGCAACGGCCAGAAGTTCAGCGGCGACATCAAGTACGACAACGCCGCGCAGGCCAGCAGCAAACTGCTGGGCAGTCCCTGGAAGTTCCAAAAGCACGGCCAGTCGGGCATCGAACTGTCCGAACTGCTGCCGCACCTGGGCACCGTGGTCGACGACATCACGCTGGTGCGCTCGATGCACACGGGCGTGAGCAATCATGGCCAATCGATTTTCGCGCTCAACTCGGGCCGCATCGCGGCGGGCCGGCCGTCGCTGGGCAGTTGGCTCACGTACGGGCTGGGCAGCGAGAGCCAGCAATTGCCGGCTTTTGTCGTGCTCACCGATCCTGGCGGCCTGCCGGTGGAAGGCGTACACAACTGGTCCAACGGCTGGCTGCCGTCGCTGTATCAGGGCACCGTGATCCGGCCGCAGGAACCGCGAATCCTGAATCTCGATCCGCCGGCCTATATGTCCGGCGCGCCGCAGGGGCGATATCTCGATTTTCTCGAAAACCTGAACCGCGGCCACCTGGCCCGGCACCCGGGCGAGTTGGATCTCGACGCGCGCATCGCCAGCTACGAGTTGGCGGCCAAGATGCAGACGGCGGCCAAGGACGCCGTGGACCTGTCGCAAGAGAGCGCTGCGACGCACAAGCTTTACGGCTTGGACCAGCCGGCGACGCGCGATTTCGGCTCGCGCTGTCTGATTGCCCGGCGGCTGGTCGAGCGCGGCGTGCGCTTCGTTCAGATCTGCACCGGCAACCAGCACTGGGACCATCACAACAGCATCCGCAAGCTGCTGCCCGCCGTCTGCCTGCGGACCGACCAGCCGTCGGCCGCACTGGTCCAGGATTTGAAGAGCCGGGGCCTGCTGGATACCACGCTCGTGCAATGGGGCGGCGAGATGGGCCGCCTGCCGGTCGTGCAGAACGACGCCGGCGATGGTGCTGGCCGCGACCACAACACCTTTGGTTTCAGCATGTGGCTGGCCGGCGGCGGCATGCGCGCCGGCTGCGTCTACGGCGCCACCGATGAGCTGGGCCACAAGGCGGTGGAAAATATC
>DATCFX010001028.1:0-3114 GCA_036509275.1 Pirellulales bacterium
AACGAGCTGACCGATCAGAAGCTCGTCATGGCGCATGTGTACGGTCACTGCGACTTCTTCAAGAACAACCTGTGGTTCGGGCATACCAACCGCAAGATGATGGATCAGATGGCGAACAACGGGAACCGCGTTCGCCGCTACATGGACCGCTTCGGCGTCGAAGAAGTGGAGCAGTTCATCGATGCCTGCCTGTGCATCGAAGACCTGATCGACGTGCATTCCACGTACATCAAGCGGCAGGATTGCCGGCCGCCTAAGTTCGATTTTGGGCAGTCGGCCGAGGAGGAAGATGCTGAAGTTCCGGAGGCGGGCCGCTTCCGCGCCAAGGGCTACATGGATCACTACATCAATCCGCCCGACGTGCTGGCGGCCGAAACGGAAAAACGCCGCATGCGCGGCCAGCAGGAGCAGTCGCACTTTCCCAAGGAGCCGGTGCGCGACGTGATGCTGTTTGTGCTGGAAAACGCGCCGCTGAAAATGTGGCAGCTCGACGTGCTGTCGATCATTCGCGACGAGGCGTATTACTTCGCCCCCCAGGCCCAGACCAAGATCATGAACGAAGGCTGGGCCAGCTACTGGCACTCCACGATCATGACTCGCCAGGGGCTGACCGCCGCCGATCTGGTCTGTTATTGCGACCATCACTCCGGCACCATGGCCAGCAGCCAGGGCCGCTTGAACCCCTACAAGCTGGGCATCGAGCTGTTTCGTGATATCGAAGACCGCTGGAACCGCGGTCGTTTTGGCCGCGAGTACGAAGAATGCGACGACCTGGACGCCAAGCGCCACTGGGACACCGGCGCCGGGCTGGGTCGCGAAAAGATCTTCGAAGTCCGGAAAGTCCACAACGACCTGACATTCATCGATACGTTTTTGACCCTCGATTTTTGCCGCGAGCACAAGTTGTTCTCGTTCGGATACAACCCGGGAACCGATTATTACGAGATCGAGAGCCGCGAATTTCCCAAGATCAAGCAGCGCCTCCTGTTCGGCCTGACCAACCGCGGCCAGCCCCTGATCTCGGTGCGCGACGGCAACTACAAGAATCGCGGCGAGTTGTTCCTTGGGCACGAATTCAATGGGATCGACCTGCAAATAAATTACGCCCACGACACGTTGGAAAACCTGTACCGGCTCTGGGCCCGGCCGGTACACATCGAAACGGTGCTGGAAGGCGTCAAGACGGTGCTATCGTTCGACGGCTCCGAGCACACGACCGAGCAGGCAGCGGCGAGATAGGAGTTTTTGATGTCCCTCGTGACTGAAATCCGATCGGCACTCGATCGCTTAAGCGTTCCCAGCCAGACTCCCGAGACGCTCACCGCCGAAGCCGCAGGGCAGCGACTCGCGTTGCATCTGGCCGAAGTCGACTCGCTGGCTTGCGGTTTTACTGCCCTCGAGTTCGAGAGCCCGGCGCTTGCCAATGCCGGCATCGAGCAACTCAAGCAAGTGGCTGACAAGCTCTCCAAGCGGCTGACCTACCTGCTTGAGCCCATCTCGCCGATTGAACACGACGCCGAGCATTGCGTCGTTCAGCTCCGCTCCAACCCGCCGCAACGCGACGAAGACCGTACCAGCTATTACGAACTGCTGGTCAGCCGCGGCGGACGGCTAAGCCTGGTCCGCTATGCGAAACCCGCCGGCGGCCTGCGTCAGAAGATCACCAGCCACGTGACCCGCGAGGTGCTCTTGCGACTGGTGGGCGACTTTGCCCAAGTGAGCCTGTAGGCACCGCGGCCGAACCTCGGCGGGCTCATGAGCCGGCAAGAGCCAACTTGATCGTCGATGGATCAAGCTGCGCCTCCAAGCTTACGTCCGCGCCCCCGCTCTCACTGCCGCGGCACGCCGTGTGCTCGTCGTTTCACTCGGTTGTTACTGACCACGGACAACTGACCACGGACAACTGGGAGAATCGCCATGGCCTTACGCAACGGCGCCAAAGAGTTTTTGCGTTCTCAAAACAATCCCGGCCGCATGCTTCCCAAGCGCGGTTTCGCGGAACATGCCCACGGCGAGTCGCAACTGGCCCATTTCGCGCACGAGCACGGCACCACGCTCTGGCTGCTGGCCGTCGGCGCGCTGGCCTGCTTCCTCGGCGCCGTCGTGGTCGCCGCCCGCGGCACACGACGGTAAGTATGAATTAGGCGCCTTCGTTGTCGCTGATTGGCTTTCAATCAGCCCTCTTATTTGATTCCGCGCCGCTCTGTGAACGGCCGGCCGCCTCAGAAACGCATCTACGCATGCAAATGCGTTGAATAGTTGTTGCATCCTTTTGGCTGGCGCGGGATAATCACGGGCGCTACCTACCCCCCCGCCTGCCTTCCGTCCCCGCTGCGCTTGAACCTCCCGCCAGAAGGAACTGATTAATGGTTCGGTCGCCTCGTTTTCCGACTTGCTGTTTTTTGGTTGGCTGCTTGATGGTTCTGGCAGTCTGCGCACTGGGCGTCTCCATTACATCGGCTGCCACCACTTCGAGCAAACCGGCGGCGGCTAACCCGGCGGCGGCCCAAGCGGTCGCCAGCGAGCCGATTGCGTCGCTGGAATTGACTGCGGCCGACGAGCCCGGGGTAGCTGCCGTTCTGAGCGGCCGTGACTGCCGGCAGCAGTTGATTGTCACCGGCCGCACGGCCAGCGGCCGCCTGCTGGATCTGACCGACAAGGTGGCCTTTAGTTCCCGGCCCACCGGTATTGTCGAGATCGACGCCTCGGGGCTGGTCCGGCCATTGACCGACGGGCAGGTGACGATTGAAGCCCGACACCAGCGTGGCCTCATGGCTCGGGCCCGGGTGGATGTCAGAAACTGTCGCAGCGATTTGGCTGTGAACTTTCCCAACGAAGTGGTGCCGGTATTCACGAAGTTCGGGTGCAACAGCGGCGGCTGCCATGGCAAGTCGGGCGGCCAGAACGGCTTTCGGCTTTCGCTGCTGGGTTTTGAGCCGACCGAGGATTTCGAGCACCTGGTGAAAGAGGGTCGCGGGCGGCGGCTGTTTCCCGGCTCGCCCGACGAGAGCTTGCTGCTGAAAAAAGCCGTCAACGCGGTTCCGCACGGCGGCGGCCAGCGGCTCGCGCGCGACGCCCACGAGTATCGGCTGCTGCGGCGTTGGATTGCCCAAG
>DATCFX010001029.1:0-1621 GCA_036509275.1 Pirellulales bacterium
GCCTGGCCGATCATCTTAAAGCCATGCTGCTGGGAGGGGATCACGCGCGCGCGAAGACGGCAGCGCCGCACTTTCTCGTCTCGTATGCCGGCCAGGGCGGGCGAATGATCGAGGAGCTTTCGATTGCGGACGAATCGCGCGACCTGCGCACGCCGAAAAACAAATTTGGCGAAGGCGGATATTACAAGACGAGCCTGGACGATGCGCGGCGAGCTAAGCAGCGGGCACGGGCAGTGGGCAAAGATTTTGCCATCGCCGCGCTGGTTTGGATGCAGGGCGAGGCCAATGGCGGGCTGAAGGGCGGGATTGTGCCGAGCCGCTGGCAGCCGGAATCGCCGCATCCGGCCGGGCAACAGTGGTATCGCGACCGGCTGATCGCCTATCGGAAAAAGTGGTCCGACGATCTGCGGGCGATTACCGGCCAAAGCGGCGAAATCCCCATGTTCACCTACCAGACGCTGGGTGCTGCCGGCGAGGCCCAACTCATGGCCGCCGATCGCGATCCGCATATTTATCTGGTGGGACCGCACTATATGGTGCCCAGCGCCGTCAATGGCTATCGAGCGGGAAGGCACGGGGCACCGATCCATCTCGCGGCGGATGGCGAGCGCTGGTACGGCGAACAGGTGGGAAAAGTCGTGCATCGCGTGTTGGCCGAAGGCGAGGATTGGCAGCCGCTGCGGCCGTGCAAGGCCTGGATCGATCGGGCCCGCACCAGCGTGCTGGTGGAATTTACGGTTCCGCGGCCGCCGCTGGTGATCGACGAAAGTTTTTTCCCACGCGAGCAGACCGAGGCCGAGGGGGGCTTTGCTTCGCTGTGCGGATTTCAGCTTCGCAGTGCCGCGGGCACTCGGCAGGCGCTGACGGCCGTGGAAGTGGAATCGTCGACGCGCGTTCGCATCCGGCTGGCATCGGCCCTGCCGACCGGCGCGCAATGCACCCTCAGCTATGGCCTGCCGTACGCCGGCAAGCTTGGAGTGATCGCCGAGATCCGCAAGGGGCCTGCCAGCGAAAGCCAGCCAACGACCGAACTTGTCGTCGAGTTCCATGAGTCGGACGGCGGCTTGCCGGCGGGACTGAAATCGCTCGTCGCCGAAGGCGCTTTTAATGTGCAAGCGTCGGCAGGCAAGCGCTACGCCCAGGCCACGATCCGCTCCGTGCAGCAAGACCACGGATCGACTGTGCTGGGCTGCGAAAATGCCGATCTCCGCGGCAACGCGCCTTTTGCGGTGGGCCAAACGCTGACCGCGCTACGCATCTTTCCGTATGGAAATCTGCGGGACTCGGACCCGGAAGAGGCCATCTATCGATTTGCCGACAAGACGTACGGCACCCGTGCCGGGCAATCCTACCCGCTCTGGAATTGGTGCGTGCTGTTTAGCGGCTTTCCGATTGCGGAAACGGAAGCACCCAACTGACCGCGAGCGCCGGCGCGGGCAGTCCAGCAAAAGTGTATCGGCCACACCGACCGCGGCGCGCGAGCGCCATTCGGGTCTCCTCACCGTCGCCGCCGCGGAGTACATTGGCTTGAGGTCGCGTCGCGTCCTGGCATGAGGAACTCGATTCATGAGATCGATCGTTGCGAGCACCGTTTTAATCTTAATCATGACCGCGGCGCTGG
>DATCFX010001030.1:0-1749 GCA_036509275.1 Pirellulales bacterium
TGGCCCACGGCCATACGGCCGAATATGCCCAGCAGGTGTTCCAGCAGATCAGCGGTTTCGGCGAATACGGCTTTCCCGAGTCGCACGCCGCCAGCTTCGCCCTGCTAGTGTACGTATCGGCGTGGCTCAAGCATCACTATCCCGACGCATTCTGCGCGGCGATCGTCAACAGCCAGCCGATGGGCTTTTATTCGCCGGCCCAACTGGTGCGCGATGCCCGCGAGCACGGCGTCGAGGTGCGGGCAATCGATGTCAACGCAAGCGCCTGGGACTGCACGCTGGAAGCGATCTCGCAGCCGCAGCCTGCGCCAGCGAATCATGGCGAACCGGAAGTATCGGCGCCCGGAGTTCTCACGCCCACGTCCCGCTGTGCCGTGCGTTTGGGGCTGCGGCTGGTGCGCGGCTTGTCTCGCTCGGCTGCGCTGGCGGTCATGGCGGCGCGGGAACAGACGGCGTTTAGCTCATGGAGCGATTTCGCGCGCCGCAGTCGCTTGCGCCGGCCGGCGCTGCTGAAGCTGGCCCAGGCCGGCGCCTTGAACTCACTGGGCTTGGACCGCCGAGGCGGGCTGTGGCAGGCGCTTGAGCAGCCGCCGGAGTCGGATCGGCCGCTGCTGGCCGGCCTGGACGAGGAGCAGCCGCCGGCCGAGCTGCCGCGGCTTACTGCCTATGAAGAAGTGCTGGCCGACTATCGCCAAGCCGGGCTGACGCTGCGGGCCCATCCGATTTCGTTCTTCCGTCCGCAATTGGAGGCCTTGGGCTGCGTGCCCAGCCAGCGGCTGGCCAGTTTGACGGCCGGGCGCGTCGTGCGCGTGGCGGGACTGGTGCTGGTGCGCCAGCGGCCGGCCACCGCGCGGGGTTTGATCTTTATGACGATCGAAGATGAGACGGGCGTGGCCAACCTGATCGTCAAGCCCGACGTCTGGCAACGCTATCACCGCATCGCCGGCGGTGCTTCGGCCCTGATTGCCCAAGGCCGCTTGCAGCGCGAAGGCCAGGTGATTCACATTTTGCTGCAAAGTGCGCGCGAGCTGCCGCAACTGGCGTCGAAGCTAAAGTCGCTAAGCCGTGACTTTCATTGAGTTTGCAACCGAATGCCAGCCGCTGGCAGCAGCCGGCAGGAAAAACGGGCAGGCTGGGTTGAGTCTGCCGAGAGAAGCGGAAGTTCTCGATTTAACCTCCTTAACGGGACGATCCACCCGATGAAGTATGGCGATTATACCGCCATTGCCGATTTTTGTGGGGTCCTGCCGCATGGGGCCAATGCCGCGCGTAAGGATCGATCGAACGCCAGGGACGAAGGGCTGCCGGATGAGAACCGCTTCGATGAAGACCGGACTGCTGCTGAGCATGGCGATGGTGCTCGGCGGCGGCGAGCTCTGGGCCCAACCAGCGGCCGAACTATCTGGCAACTGGGACGAATCGGCCGCGAGCTATCCGTCCGCGCCCGTCGCGGCGCAATATGCGCAGCCGCCGGGAGGGCCCGTCGGGCCGCTCCAATATGGTTCTGCCCAAGGCCCCGTCCCCGGCTACGAACCGGCCGGCGGCGGGTATCCCATACCGCAAGACTTCGGCCCGCCGCTGGGTTTTGGCACTGCGCCGTCCGCCGTGCCCACCGCTCCACCGGGAGCGCAACTCAATCCCTGGATCGCGCCCTACGCCGACCACTATCCACTGCTGGGCTTGTACCTGTTTCAAGATGCCAATACGTGGCGCAATTTTTCCAATGGCGATGCTTCCAACGCCAACGGC
>DATCFX010001031.1:0-5383 GCA_036509275.1 Pirellulales bacterium
GAGGCCCGTGCCGCTGTTGGTCGAGCCGAAGTACCAGGTGCCGTCGCCGAAGGCCGACTGGTTCAGGTTCACATGCAGGTTGGTATCGATGGCCAGCACGCCGGCGCCGGAATTGAGGCTCGAGTTGCCGCCGCTGGTATCCGAGCGGAGGTTGAGTTGGGCGGGATCGGCGTCCACGGCCAGCCGCAACATGCCCATCGAGGCGAAGCTGCTGCGGACCTCGACCGTCTGATCGCCGTTCAGGTTGCCCAGGCTGTTGAACTGGATGGCGGCACCGCTGTTGACCATGATGTTGCCGGCGCCCAGCGTGGCCGTGTTGCTGGGAGTGAACAATACGCCCTGGTACTGGCCGAAGTAGGTCGTGCCGCCCTGCAGGACCGTACCGCCGGCGTAGCTGTTGGCGGAGTTGATGTACAGGCTGTTATTGCCGGTTTTGTAGAGCGTGCTGGGGCCGTTGACCGTGCCCTGGATCGTCAGATTCGCCGAGGCCGTGTAGATCTCGCCGCTGTTGCTCATGGTCAGATTGTTGATTTGCAGCGAGTCGCCGTTGGCCCCGGTCACTTCGAACTCGGCCGAATTCATCACGCCGCCGATCGTCACGTCGCCGAAGGCCATCGTCTTGTTGGCGACCGTGGCGCCCGACGGACCATAGGTGGTTAGCGACGCCACGTTGACGATCCCCACGGGCGCCGTCTGCATCGAGTCGGTGCCGATATTGATGTCGTTGCCCCAGTTGAGCACCTGGCTGCTGCTGGTGCCGTCACCGTCGTTGCGCACGTTGACCGTGGCTCCGCCGCTGATGGTCAGGGCGCCGGTGCCCAGCGGGTTCGAGCCACCCTGGAACATCTCGGCTTGCAGCGTGCCCTGGTCGACTTGCACGCCGGCCATGTTGTTCGCCACGCCGGGCGCCGCGATCACGTACAAGACTCCGGCGCCGATCTTGGTGATCGTGTCGCCCGCGCCGGCGATGCCCCCGGCCAAGACCAGGTTGCCGGTGGCCGTATTGAACGTGGTGTCGCCCGCCAGGGTGGTCGTGCCGGCCACGTACAGGCCATAGCTGTTGCCACCCGTGATGTTCAACTGCGGGCCATCCATCGTGAGATCGTTGACCATCAACTGCAACGAAGTGCCGGCGCTGATGTTGTTGACGTCGATCGTGCTGCTGTCGTTGGCATAGGTCGTGGTCACGCCCGCCACGTCGAGCGTGAACGACGGCGACACCGTGAGGTTGTAACCGCCACCAGGCCCGAACTGGGCGACGTTGAGGCCGTTGAGCACGTCGGTCAGGTTGGCCGCGTCCCATTTCATTGCCAGCGTGCCGCCATTGAGCGTCACGCTCTGGCCGGTGCCCAAACCCAGCAAGTCGTTGACCTGCAAGACACCGGTCGACAGAACGTTGGTGCTGGTGGTGCCGCCGAGATAGGGGACGCCATTACTGACGACGGTTCCGGCGTCGATCGTGGTGCCGCCGGAGTACGTGCTGCGGCCGAGCAAGGCCTGCGTGCCCGTGCCGCTCTTGACCAGGGCCAGCCCCTGCGACCCATCCTGGATGACGCCGGCAAACGAATCCGTAACATTGTTCACGTTCAGCGTGAGCGTCTGCACGCCGCCGCTGGCCGCGTTGTTGCTGACCACGCCGCTGGTCACGGTGCCCAGCCCCGCAATCGGCTGCGTGCTGAGCAGGCCGCCGACGGCCAGGCCCTGGCCGTTGAGGTCCAGCGTGCCGGTATCGTTGAGCGTGAGGCCCACGTACTGGGCGCCATCCAGCGCGGTCGCTTGGACCGGCATGCTGGCCTGGCTGCCGAAGCTCAAAGTGCCTTGATCGACGATCATCAGATTCTGAGCATTCGCGGCGCCCGTGATCCAGTTATTCGTGCCCGAGAGCGTGAGATCGCCGGGACCGAACTTGACCAGCTCGCTGGCGGTAATGCTGCCCGAGAGATTCTCCGGCCCGGCCAAGCCGCCGGCGACATACACGTAGCCGGTGCCCGGGCCGGCCGTGGTGCCGAAGTACAAGTTGGGCGTAACGCTCTGCGTCGCGCCGCCATTGAGGATCAGGCCGCCGCCGTCGAGTCGCAGCGTGCCGGTGCCGGTGATGTCGCTGCCCGTGGCCAGGGCGTAGGCATCGACCAGGTTGGCGCCGATCAACTGCGGCAAGCCGCTGCCGATCGTGACGACCTGCGTCGGGTCGCTGTTGCTGAAATCGCTGGCCGCCAGTTCGGGCGCGGCGGCCACGAACCCGTGTACCTGGTCGTAGGTCACGAAGCCGGCCGTCGAGTCCGTGCCCGACGTCTGGGCCACGATGTACGGAGCCACGATGCCGACGCCGGCGACATTGGTCGGCGCCGTGCCGCTGACCGTCAGCAGTTCGGCCGTGGTCCCCGTCGCGCCCAGATTGCCGTTGCCGGGCACGATCACGAGGGTGCCGGTGCCGCTCCCGCCCTGCGTCAGCGTGCCGATGCTTAACTGCGTGATGCTGCCAGGGTTGTCGGTGAGGCTGATGTACGAGCCGGCGTTGTAGGTCAGCGTCGCGGGGTGATTGTAAATGGCAATCCCGCTGCTGGGATTGATGGCCAGCGTACCGCCGTTGATCGTGATGCTGCTGGTGGCCAGGTTGCCGCTAAGCGTGCCGGGAGCGTCCGATTCCAGCGTGCCGCCGCCGGAAATAGTCAGGTTCGTGATGTTGTTGCCCGAATTCACCAGCAGCAGCGTGCCGCTGTCGACCTTGTTCAGCGACTGGCCGCCGATGATCGGCGTGAGCACGGTGAGCGTGTTGCCGCCGGTCACGTCGATGGCGCCGCCGCCGGTGCCCGACAGCGTGATTCCGCGATCGGTGGTGAAGCTACCGGTGACCTGCAAGTTGGCGGTCGAGGGCGTGTTGGCGCCGATGGTGAGGTTGTCGTTGACGTTGCCGAGATTCGAGTCCGAGCTGACGCTGAGCGTGCCGGCGCTGATCGTGGTCGTGCCCAGGTACGAGTTATCGCCGGAGAATACCAAGGTGCCCAAGCCCGTCTTCGTGACGTTCACGCCCGGGTCGTTGGAATTGATCAGGGCACTGTTGAACGTGACCGTTCCAGGGTTGGTGGCAACGTTGAACGTGCGGGTCTCGATGGCCGTATAGCCGTTGAGATCCATACCGCTGGTAAACAGCATGCTGCCGTTGCCGGCGAAGCCGAGCGTGGTGCTGGCGGCGGTGGTCAAGGCGCCGAGTTGATTCATGATCACGCGGTCGGCGCCGTCGGTCTCGATGATGCCGCCGGTGTTGCTCACGCCGGCCCCGAAGGTCAGAGAACCGGTGCCCAGCGGGCTGCTGATCGTCGTGGGATTGTCGAACGAGCCGCTGAAGTTCGCGTTGGACGAGATCACCAGCCGGGCCGTGTTCAACGTCACGCCGCCGCTGAACGTGTTCAGACTGTAGCCGTTGGAATTGCTGGAGAGCACGACCCGGCCCTCGGGTTGGTAGGCAGTCGTGGCCGTGGTGCCGATCGTCAGCGTGCCGGTGTCGCTGATGCCGCCCTGAATGTCCAACGTGCCGCCAGTGGTCTGGGCGATCGTCAGGTCGTTGTTGTTGCTGATGCCGCCGGTGATGATGCTGGTCGTGAGTTGATCGCCCAGAATTCCGCTGGCCGCGGAAGTCGCCAGGTCGCGGCTGACGGTGATCTGGCCGGCCAGTCCCAGCGTGCCGCCGTTGAGGATGATCGGCGTGTCGCTGATGCCCAGGGCGCCGGCCACGTTGAGCGCCACGTTGGTGCCGACCAACAGGTTGCCGGCGGTGATCGTGGTCGTGCCCTGGAAGGTGTTCAGGCCGTTGAGCACCAAGGTTCCCGTACCCGCCTTGGTGAGGCTGCTGCCGTCCACGCCCGACACGATGCCGTCGATGACCATTTCGCCGGTGGTGCTCGCGTTGGGAGTGACGGTGAACGTGCGGCTCGCCCCCACGCCGGCCACGGCCGACATGGCCACGTTGCCGGCGATGACCAAATCGTTGCTGGTCGTGACGACCATGTCGCTCAACAGGGCGAGGTTGTTGGGAATGTACGTGTTGCCGCCGTTGGCAATGATCGTGCCGCCGTCCGGCTCCAGCGTGGCAGTGCCCAGGGCCAGGCTGTTGTAAATGCCCAGCGTGCTGTTGTTGTTGACGCTGATCGTTCCGCTGATGTCGTTGGGGGTATACAGCAGCACGAGGCCCGCTCCGCCGGCCATCGCCACGCTCTCGGCTTGCAAGCTGCCGGTGATCGCACCGATCTGCACGTTGTTGTCGCCGGTCAGCACGTTCGCCACCAGTCCGGTGGCGCCTCCGGTGACGTCGTTGGCGCCAATCGCCAGCGTGCCGCCGCCGGCGCCCAAACGATAGACGTTGGGACCGCCAACCGTGTCCGGCGCCCCGGGCGTCAAGACGCCGGCGAAGGTTTCGAGGCCGTTGGACGCTGTAATCGAACTGCCCAGGAAGAACGTGCCGTTGCCGATCGTGGCCATGTCCAGCGGCTGGTTATACAGGCCCGCGTCCAAGGCGATGTAACCGCCGTAGGGGCCGGTCGTGCTGGACGCGAAGCTGGGCAGCGGCCCGTTGTAGGCCACGCCGATGCCGGCGATGCTCGCGCCGTCGCTGCTGAGCGTGACCGTTGGAAAATTCGTGTAGTTGGCCGCCGGAGCCACCATTCGCAGCTCGCCGCCGGGGTTGATCGTGATCGGGCCGGTGCCATACGGCGTGCCGCTGGTGGCAGTCGTGGTCAGCACGCTGTAACCGGCGGCCGTCGAGCCGTTGATCACCGTGCCGCCCGAGTACGTGTTCGCCGGATTGTTGAGCAGCAGCCAGCCGTTGCCGTACTTGCTCAACTCGCCGCCCGAGACTACGCCGTTGAACTCGGTTTCCAGCATGGTGCTCGCGTTGGCGCTGATGTTGGTGTTCGTCTGACCCAAGGTCACCGCGCCGTCCACGGCGATCGCGTTCATGGCCACGTCCAGCGGAGTGCCGGTCATGAAGTTCGTGTTGCTCGGGTTATTAGGGTCCGTGCCGGGGCTGTTGAGCGTGGGCACCGACAGATCCAAGCTGGCGATGTGCTGATAAAACGCGCCGCTCCCCTCGACCGTGGAATCCGCGGTAACCGTCACGCTGCCGGCAAACGTGCTGCCGGTCTGGGCGACCACGGCCTGCAACGGGCCGGCCAACGTATCGGTGCCGACGTAACCGTTGAGCACCAGCGTGCCGCCGCTAACCACGATGTTCTGGCCGTTGATCACGCCCGCCACCGGCGAGCCTATGCCGCTGACGGTATTGTCCAACGTCAAGGTGCCTGAATTCAGCGTCACCTGGCCCGAGAAATTGGGGTTCGACGCAGTGAGCGTCAAGGCCCCGGTGCCGAACTTGGTTAGGCCGCCGCTG
>DATCFX010001032.1:0-3650 GCA_036509275.1 Pirellulales bacterium
TCGAGCGCCAGCCGCATCGCGTCGAGACGCACTGGGGCCCGGTCGAAGGCAAACTCACCTCTGGCATCGGCGCGGCGCCCGCGTTTTCGCCCGAGTTCGACAGTTGCAGCCGGATCGCGGCCCAGCACAATGTGCCACTCAAGGAAGTGTACGCCGCGGCACAGCGGGCCTTTGGATCGACCGAAAAATAACTTCCGTTTTTCCCGTCCCCTCACCCTGCCCTCTCCCGCAAGGGGAGAGGGGTCGCGGAGAAGTTATTTTTCGGTCGATCCTTTGCTACTCAAACGTAACATGGTTTCGGATTGTTTCGCACGGAAAGGATTCCATGCATACGCTCATTGCTGAGTTGACGCCCGGCGCGTTTGCGATCCTGGCCGTCGTGGGTGTGATGACCTGCATGCTGCTGGTGCGGACGCAAAAGCAGTTGAAGTCCACCGGTGGCTCGCACGCCAAGGCGGGCGGACAGCATGCCGGCCGCCAGCGGGCGAAGGAAGAGACACAAGCCACCCGACAGATTGAGCAGTGGGAAGTGCGGATGCACGAGGTGGCCCGGGAACTGTCGGCCCAGCTGGACAGCAAGATCGTGGCGGTGGAGCTTTTGGTGCGCGAGGCGCAGGAGCAGATCGCCCGCTGGCAGCGGCTGACGGCGGCCGGCCAGCCCAGCGCGCCGCCACAAGGGGACAACATTCCGAACGAGCTGGCGCCGGCGGCCCACGTCGGCACGCAAGCCGCTGCGTTGGCGCGATCTTCCAGTCCGCGCCCACACGTGCTCGCGCGGAGCAGCTCGCGGCGCCATCAAGAAGTTTATGCCCTGTCCGATGCCGGGCAATCGAGCGCAGCCATCGCCGCGCAACTTGGCAGCCCGATCGGCGAAGTCGAACTGATCCTCGGCCTGCGCCGCGATCAGCCGCAGTAGCCGCGGTCTGCCGGGGCTGTCGATGGATTTCTAGTGCTGGCGGGGCCGGGACGCATATAATGGAATCAACAGCCAGCGCGGACCGGCGCCCCTCATCAAGTCCGATCCAAGCATGGACTTCAGCAACCAGTTCCAAGGCAAAAGCAACGCTGAAATTAACCGAGCCATCGGTGTTCAACAGCGTAATCTGCTAAGGCGATGGCTGGGAACTGGTGCCGACGCTGCCCAGGAAGCCGACGCAAACGCTAAGCCGGCCAACCTGACAGTTGATACCTTGCGTGCGTACCATGAAATCGCCAGGCGGCAGATCGAGGCCGGGCTGGACCGCGGCGGCACCCAAGCCGCACGATTGCGATCGATTGAGAATGCTTTGTCCAATACGGGATTGCCGTGATGACTATTTTCGAGCGGCTTCGAACGGAATGGCTCAAGGCTGATACAGTCGTGAACGGAGGCGCTGACCCCCGCGCGATTGCCGCTTTCGAGTCCAAGCACCGGGTGACGTTGCCGCTGGAATTCAAGAATTACCTGCTAACTGTCAACGGCATGGCCGAAGGCGCCACCGACGAAGATCTCGTCTCGTTCCTTTCGCTGGACGCCATCGATCGTGAACTGACCGACTCCCAACCGCCGGCGGCTTTCCGGGACGTGATGTTCGCTGAGTATCTCGTTTATTCGCACGTATACGTCCTGCGAATTGCGGCGAGCTGCGAGCAATCGCCCGTGCTGGCTGCCGACGGAGAGCATCAGCGACTGGTTTCCGATTCTTTCATGGAGTTTATTGAAGCCTACCTGGCGAATCGAAAAACCGTCGTGCATTGCTGGGCAAAGGCACGGCCGGACGGCGCCGATATGGCTGATCGGCCGCAATCCAGGTAAGGATCGAACGAAAAATAACTTCCGTTTTTGCCGACCCCTCTCCCTGCCCTCTCCCGCAAGGGGCGAGGGGTTTGCGGAGAAGTTCTTTTTCGTTCGATCCTAATCAAGGCCCGGGCGCGTGTTGCTCGATGACGGCGAGAATGGCCTCGGGGCCGATCGCGGGCTGCTGGCAGGCAAATGCCTGGCAGAGATAGAGCATCCACTGGCCGGTGTCGAGCCGTTTACCCTCGAACAGGCCGTCGAGGTGGGGTGAATGTCCGCGGCCGGGACGCAGCGCCGCGACCTTGTTCGGCCAGAAGCGGCGGCGCAACTCGCTGAGCACCTGCGGCGCGGCTGACTCGCCCGCGACGAAGGCCAGTTCGTGGGCGCGGCCAACCTTGAAATCGAGCGCCAATAGCAGTTGGCCCGCGGCCATCGGGCTTTCGTCCAGCAGCTTGGCGCACGCCTCGAGCGTGCGGCCGGCGGCATCGATATAATCGGTCCGCCCGCACAGCGCGCCGAGCCGCAAGTGCAGGGTCGCGGCCATGCCGCTCGCGCTGGGCACCGAGGCGTCGTGGATGTCCTTCTGACGCGTGATCAGAGGCTCATGATCGGCGGCCGTATAGAAGAAGCCGCCGTGCTCGCGATCCATGAACTGGCCTAGCAGTGTGTCGGCCAGTTCGACGGCCATGTCGATCAGCCGCTCTTCGAAGGTCGCCTCGTAGAGCGTGACGAGCGAGTTGGCCAGGCAGGCGTAGTCGTCGAGATAGGCGGGCAGCTTGGCCTGCCCTTGGCGCCAGGCGTGCAGCAGCCGGCCATCGGGGCGCCGCATTTTTTGCCAAATGAAGTCGGCGGCCCGCAGCGCCGCGTCCAGATAACGCGGCTCGTCGAGCGCCGCGCCGGCCAGGGCCAGGGCGTCGATCGTCAGGCCGTTCCAGCTCACCAGCACCTTGTCGTCCAGCCCCGGCTTCACGCGTTGCGACCGCACGGCCAGCAGCGTGGCCCGGTCCGCGGCCAGTTGCTCGGCCAGTTCATGTATGTCGCGGCCCAGCACGGCGGCCGCTTGCGCGAGCGTCTTGGGCAGGTTCAAAATGTTCTGATCTTCGAAATTGCCTTCGGCACTGACATCGTACACGCGCGCGAACGTGCGACCGCGGTCGGGTCCCAGCACCTGGATGACTTCGTCCAGCGACCAGACATAAAATTTTCCCTCGTGGCCTTCGCTGTCGGCATCTTGCGTGCTGTAAAAGCCGCCTGCCGCATCGGTCATCTCGCGCAGGATGAAGTCGCACGTTTCGCGGGCTACGCGGGCAAAGTCGGCGTCGCCGGTGGCCTGGTAGGCTTCGACCGCGCAGCCGGCCAGCAGGGCGTTGTCGTAGAGCATTTTTTCGAAATGCGGCACCCGCCAGCGAGCGTCGACCGAATAGCGATGGAATCCGCCGCCGAGATGGTCGTAGATGCCGCCGGCGGCCATTTTTGCCAGCGTCGTCGTGACCATCGAGAGCAGGCCGTCGCGGCCCGTGCGGCGCCAGACGCGCAACAGCAGGCGCAAGTCCATCGGGTGCGGAAACTTCGGCGCCCCGCCAAATCCGCCGTGCTGATGGTCGAAGACGCGCTCGAGCATCGTGGCCGCGTGCAGCAGCATCGGCTCGCCGGTGGGCGCGGCGGGCATCGCTGCGGCGGCGGCCTGCGTCAGGTGTGCGGTGAGTTGCCGGGCCTGCTCGTGGACCTCGTCGCGCCGCTGGTGCCAGGCCTCGCGGACCGCCTCGATCACCTGGTCGAAGCCCGGCATGCCCATCTGGCCGGTCGGCGGCCAATAGGTGCCACCGAAAAAGGGCTGCATGTCCGGCGTGAGAAACACGGACATCGGCCAGCC
>DATCFX010001033.1:0-1609 GCA_036509275.1 Pirellulales bacterium
CGAAGCCGTGTCGCAGCGCGAACACGCTCTGCAAGCGGCCCTGTTCGCCGAACAAGCCGGCGCCGAGCCGGCGCTGATTGCGGCGGCGCTGCTGCACGACGTCGGCCACCTGCTGCACGTGCTGGCCGACGATGCTCCGGATCAGGGCATCGACGACCGCCACGAGGCGCTGGCCGCCGCGTGGCTGCAAAGGCGGTTTGGACCGGCCGTGGTCGAGCCGGTGCGGTTGCACGTGGCCGCGAAGCGATATTTATGCGCGGTCGACCCCGAGTACGCCGCGCGGCTGAGTCCGCCGTCGGTGCAGAGTTTGGCGCTGCAGGGCGGACCGATGACGCCGGAGGAAGTCACGGCGTTCGAGGCTGGACCGTTCTTCACCGCCGCCGTGCGCCTTCGCCGCTGGGACGAAGCCGCCAAGGTCGTCGATCTGCCGACGCCGGACCTCGAACATTTTTGCGGCTATCTGGCTGCGGTTGGCCGGGAGCAGCCCGCGTGTCCTTAGACGTGGCGGTCGTGGGGGCCGGCATTCTGGGGCTCGCGCATGCCTGGTCCGCCGCCAAGCGCGGTTATCGGGTGACCGTCTTCGAGCGCACCCGTCATGCCACCGGTGCCTCGATCCGCAATTTTGGCATGATCTGGCCCATCGGCCAGCCGGCCGGCCAGTGGCATGCAGTCGCGCTGGCCAGCCGCCAACGGTGGCTGGAACTGGGCGCTGCCGACGCGATCGAACTCAACGCGTGCGGGTCGATTCACTTGGCGCACCGCCGCGACGAATGGGACGTGCTCGAAGAATTCCAGGACCGATCGGCCGAGTTGGGCTATGAGTGCTCGCTGCTGACTGCCGCAGAAGTGCTGGCTCGCAGCCCGGCCTCGAAGCGCGATGGCCTGCTCGGTGGGTTGTTCAGCGCGAGCGAACTGTGCGTCAACCCGCGATTGGTGGTGCGCAGTCTGCCGCGTTGGCTGACCGCACGTTTTGGCGTGCGCTTTCATTTCGAAACGGCGGTGCAGCATGTCGACCCGGCGACGGGCGACCGGTGGCAAGTGACCGCGGCATCCGAGCCGCGCGGGCCGTTCGATCGCGTGATCGTCTGTGGTGGAACCGACTGCCGGTTGCTGTTTCCACAGGCGTTTGCCGGTGCTGAACTGCCGCTCTGCAAGCTGCAAATGCTCCGGACCTCCGCGCAGCCGGGCGGTTGGCGCTTAGGACCGCACTTGGCCGGCGGGCTGACCTTGCGGCATTATCGCAACTTCGAGATCTGCCGCTCGCTGGCCGCCTTGAAGCAGCGCGTCGCGGCCGAGACGCCCGAACTGGATCGCTACGGCATTCATGTGATGGCGTCGCAAAACGCTGCCGGCGAAGTGATTTTGGGCGATTCACACGAGTACGACGCGGACTTCGAGCCGTTCGACAAGCCGCTGATCGACGAACTGGTGTTGCGCGAGTTGCAAAAGATCATGCACCTGCCAGACTGGACGATCGCCCAGCGCTGGCACGGCTTTTATGTCAAAAACCCGGCCGCTCCGATTTTCGAGTCCGAGCCATTGGCGGGCGTTCACGTCTGCACCGGCCTCGGCGGCTCGGGCATGACCATGTCGTTTGGCCTGGCGGAAC
>DATCFX010001034.1:0-5161 GCA_036509275.1 Pirellulales bacterium
GGCGGCGTCCACGTCGACCAGGTCCACCTGGTTGATGCGCAACTGGCTTCCCTTGGCCCATTGGGCCGCGGCAAAGGCGCTGACGCTGACGGCCAGCACGATGATCGGAAACGTGATCCAGGTGCGCTCCATCCGCTTCAGCACGCGTTTGACGAAAAAATAGTCGACCGGGCCGATCAGCACGATGTAGCCGACAATCGACAAGCCCACGACCCAAAACGGCACCAGCTTGATGCCCTGAAACTGGTCCAGCGCGCTGCGCAACTGGCCGGCCAGATCGCGATAGCCGAAGTTGATGGGTTGCGGCTTGAGATCCGGCTCGCGCATCAACCGCCGGTTGCCTTCGAGCAGGCCGCGGACAAGCTTGCCCCGATCCTGCCAATCGGCCAGCGGGCCGCGGTTGAAGTCGCAGGCAAAAAACAGCGTCTCGCCAAAGCCGTGGGCCGTGCGCACCACCAGTGGCAGGCCCCCGCCTTCCACTTCGACGATGCCCTGCGGCTGCTCGAGCCGCGCGGCCGGCAAGCCCTGGGCCTTGTTCCGCGCCGCCAGTGGAATGCGATGCGCCGCATGGGCAAACTTTTCCAAAGCCTCGACGTCTTTGACCGTTTCGACCCCAGTGACTTTGCCCGGCGCCAATTCAGCCAGGCCCGAACTGCTGTCAAATGCCGCCGGCGCTTCGGAGCCGGCGACCAGCACCAGCCGGCCGCCCAGCGATAGCCAGTCGGTCAAAGCCTGCATTTGGGCCGTGTCCGCGCGCAGGGTGCGAAAGTGCGAGCCATCGCCAAGCACGAATACGACGGTATCGACGGCATCGTAGCCATACCAGCGCGTCGGCAGCCGCTCGCTATTGGGCAGCACCACCTGTTCCGGCAGATGCTGCTTGCCGGCAAAGTCCTGAGCTTGCAGCAAGGGCGCCGACGAGCCCACGATCAGATAAAAGGTCGGCTCCGTGTCAATTGCCAAGAACTGGCTCTCGTCTCGAAACGACAGGGACTGGCTGTTCTCGAGCAGATCGAAGAAAACCTGGATGCCGTCCAGATCGCGGCCGATCTTGGCGTACAAGCGCACGCTCACCGTCTGGCCGGGCAGCACGGTCGTGGGACGCCCGTCCGGCGTACCCACCAGCGTGGCATCGCCATCGGCATCGGGCACCATCACGCGTAGCTGGCCCAAGGCCGGCCGGGTGCCGCCGCGCAGCGTGACTTCGATCGGTGTCCAATAGCCGACTTTATAATGCCCCGCGAAGCCGACGCGGACCTGCACCATCTCGGGCAGCCGAGGATCTTCTTCACTGGCCGTTGCCGCAGCCGCCGGCAAGCAGCAGAGGGCCAAGATCGCGGCCCGCAGTAAAATCGCGGCTCGAACGGAGCTCCGATTTGTGCGTGGTGGC
Organism: Pirellulales bacterium; assembly: GCA_036509275.1. GTDB lineage: Bacteria > Planctomycetota > Planctomycetia > Pirellulales > PNKZ01 > DATATB01. The sequence continues at coordinate 1,391 of DATCFX010001034.1, forward strand.
ATCGGCAGATCTTCGCCCCGATAGGGGCGAAAAGTCGATAGCCAGGGGCGTAAGCCCCTGGACGCTCCGCACGAAAATCTGGCCAAGCCGCGGAGCTGCGCTAGGCGCTGGCGCCCTTTCAGGGCTCGACGATGGTGGGCGCCCCGAATCCTTTTCCAGGGGCTCACGCCCCTGGCTAACAACTTAGACCCCTTCGGGGCCAGCCTCTCGGTCATGGTTTCTCCGCGTCGGCACAGGTGCAGATCCAGCCGCCGCAGCCGGGACAGCCGCTGCCGTATTTCAGCTTGACCGCTTCGGCCAGATCGACGCCCACCACGTTGGCGATCGTGGCCAGCCAGGCCAGCACGTCGGCAAATTCGCCCAGCCGATCGGCATGCGTCCCGCTACGCAAGGCGCCGGCCAACTCGCCGACTTCCTCCATCAACCACATGAAGGTGCCATCGACGCCGCGTGCCAAGTCCTTTTCCAGGTACATGTCGCGAATCAAGCGTTGAAAATCGGCCAGCCCAATGGCGGGCGAAGGGGTCGGTTCGTTGTTCAAGGGTGTCCTCGCGAGGTAGGCCCGGCGAGCCGAGCCGGGCTGGAACACGCGACGCGATTGGTGCCCCAGGTGCCGCTCGGCTCGCGGCACCTACGGACTGCTTATTTCTTTTGCGGTGCGGCCGGGGTTTCTTCGAGACTTTCGAGCAGCAACTGGGCGCCCGGATAGTCGGCATCGGCGGCCAGCAGCGCTTGCAACGCGCGCTTCGCCCGATCCGTTTGCCCGGCTTGCAGGCAGGCGTCGGCCAAGGCGAATCGCAGCGCCGAATCTTTCGGCTTCAGCTTCAACGCGACTTCGTATTCGGCGATCGCGGCCGGGTAATGCTCCAGAGCCGCTTCGGCCTGGGCCAGCAACCGGTGGACCTCGACGTCCATCACGTCCACGTGCAGCGCCTCGATGGCCCAGCGCCGCGCAGCCGGATAATCTCGGGCGTCGGCCGACAATTGCGCCAGCTTTTTGCGAATCACCAGGTCGTCGCCATCGGCCTGGGCGATGGCCGCCAGCGGCTTGGCCAGCCGCCGGGTGTCGCCCGACTTGAGATAAACCCGGGCCAGGCCCTTGGTCCACTGCCGATCGTCGGGATAGAGCCGCGTGCCCAGCGTGTACAACTCGGCCGCCTGTTCGTACTGCTCGGCGTTGATGCGCAGGCTGGCCAGCAGTTGCAGGACACGGGTGTTCGGCGCTTTGCGGTCCAGCACCCGCTGGAGCAATTGCTCGGCCTCGGCATCTTCGCCGATCAGCATTCGCAGCCGAGCCATGACGTACGCGGCCAACGCCTGCCGGGGATGTTGCTTAAGCACCCCGGCCGCCAGTTGCCCGGCCGCCCGATAATCGTTCCGCTCGAGCCGGGCCAGCGCCAATTCGGCACTCACGTCGGCGTCGTCGGGGGCGGCCCGGTGTTTGCGTTCCAGTTCGGCCAGGCTCGGTTCTTCGTGCGGCGACTCAGCGCGTAATTTCTTGACGATGCCTTTGACATAGTCCAAGTAGCCCTGCTCAAAATCCTCCTGCTTCACGCCGAAGCACCGCTTGAGGGCCGAGCGCGTGTCGAGATTGTCGGCGTAGGCGGCCAGCATTTTGCTCGAGGCGTCGTCGCCGTACGTCTTCCGCATGTATTGGGCATAAAGCTGGGCCTGGCAGTAGGCCATCTGCCAGTCTTCGCCGGTCTTGGGCCGCACGAAGCCCAGGTTGATCGTCTCCAGGTTGAACATGTGGCCCTTGGGCACGCGCTCGGCCAGCATCCGGTTCCAGGCGTCCGACCGCGGCAGGCCCTCGCTCTCGACCGCCAGGGCCTCGGTATACCAGTGCGGGATATTGAATTGCGTCTGCTGTAAGTTCAACACGTGGACGAACTCGTGCTTGACCACGCGCGCCCAATTGTATTTCTGCTCCATGTCGTTGGGCGATGCCAGCGCCACCATCTTGCCCGCGCAGGCTCCCACCGTGCCGATGTACGGCAGGCCCACCATGCGGGCGCTGAACCAGCCGTGGCCGCTGGTGTTGCCGGAACGCTGAAAAATCTCGAACAGCGATTTGCCTTCCGGCCGGAAATCGAACTGCCTGGTCAGGGCCGGATACACCTCGTCTTCAAGGTACCGGGCCACGTACTTCGCCAGGATTTCGTCCTTGAGCCGATCGAAGCGAACCACGAAATGCGGCGTCTCGAGCACCGCATAATGATCCAGCACGTCGAGCACCTTGAGGCTATTGCTGACGCGGACGTTGAACGGATCGATCTCGAACGCCTCGCTCAGCAGCTTGCGGGCCTGCACCTCGTCGCCCAGCCGCATGCAGATCATGCCCAGCGCGCCACGCGGCTCGATCAGCTCGGGCATGCGCTCCAGCGCCTGGCGAAAGTAGTGCGCCGCCGGCGGATACTTGCGCGTCAGCTCGAAGGTGTTGGCCAATGCCAAGAGAAACTCGCCGCCGCGCCGCGGGCTCGTGTGCGCGGGAGCGGCTTTTTGAGGTTCGCTCGTCAGCACCGAATCCAACAGCTTCTGAAAACGACTGCCGGCCTCTTTGGCCGGCCAGCCGTCGATCACGGCGTAGGCCCCGGCCAGCCGGCCCAGCGTCGCTTCGGCGACCGGGTTCAACTCCCGAGCCTCGTTGAGCACCGTGATGGCTTCGGGCGTTTCGAAATTCGCCAGATGCGCATCGGCCAGGCACCACAGAGCTTCGAGCAAATGCGGATTAATCTCGCGCGCCCGCTCGATGGCTTTGCGGGCCCCGTCCAGTTCGTAGTTTTGCAAAGCCAACTGGGCCAGCGCCGCGTACACTTCGGCGGCCGAGGGGTTGATCTGCAAGGCGGCCTTGAACTCGCGCGTGGCCTCGGCCTGGTTGTATTTTTCCAAATACAGCAGCCCGGCCTCGTAATGCGCCGGCCAGAAATCCGCATCCGCGGCCAAGGCGTCCGGGTACAGTTCGTTGACCAAAAAACCGAACTGGTCGCTCAGCCGCTTCCAGCGGGCATACTGGGCACTGGCCAGTCCGATCCAGCGGAGTTGTTCCGGGTCCTCGACTTCGTGCGCGTTGTAATAGTCGACAAACCACTTGTAAGCGGCGCGGGCTTCCTCCAGCCGGCCAGTAACTCGCAGAACCTCGGCCGCGACCCAATGGGCGAGCAAATTGTCCTGCTCGGCCTGCATCGTCGCGTGTGCCTGGCGATCGGCGGCCTGGTAATCCCCTTGCTGAAAACGCAGCCACGCCAGCTCGGCCGCCACGGCCGCTGCCTTGGGATGCCGTTTTTGGGCCGCAACCAGCGTTTCGATAGTCTTGGCCGTTTGGCCTTGTGCGGCATAACAGCGGCTGAGGCCGACGGCCGCGGCCGGATCGTGCTCGGCCAGTGGCTGATAGCGTTCGATCGCCTCGGCGTACTTGCCGGTCAGCAGCAGATGCCTGGCGGCAGCCCGGGCTTTGCGGGCCGCCCCTGGATCGTCCGCCGCCAGCAACGCACGAATCGGGCCACCGGCCACCACCAGGGCTAGCCCGATGGCCAGCGCCATCGCGTGCTGCCGGAGGAATCTGCTACGCCTACCAGCCATGCTCATCGGCACAATCCATGTTTGCAATCGAAAACGACAATTCCCGGCGTCCCGGCCCGCATGTATTATGAGCATCTGCGGCGATGCCCGACAACTAATTGCCAAGCCAAGCGACCTGATCGCCATTTCGCGCCAAGCCATGAAGCTCATCCTGGCCGTTATCCAGCCCACGAGACTTAACGCGGTGCGCGA
>DATCFX010001035.1:0-6362 GCA_036509275.1 Pirellulales bacterium
AAAACCCGCCGGCACGAGGATCGCCAGCAGGCAGCCGCTGAGCAGAAAGGCCAGAATCCAATCGCCGCCGCCGGTTTTCATCGAGACAAACGGCCCTTGGGCCGTGAGCATCACGCCAAACACCAGCAGCACCAGCGTGCCGCCGACGTAAATCAGCAGTTGCATCGAGCCGACGAAATCAGCCCCGGCCAGAAAAAACAAACCAGCCGTTGCGGCCAGTGTCACGATCAGATACAGGGCCATCCGCACGATGTTGCTGGAAAGCACCACGGCCACGGCGAACACGCAGGCCACGAGCGAAAACAATAGGAAAAACACCGTGTGCCAGTTGATCGGAGCCCAGTGACTGACGTCCATTGCGGCTACCCTTCCTTTCGGGCAGCCGCGGCCGCTGGCGCCCGGCTGGGCAATGCTTCCACCGCGACCGGCTCGCCCGCGGCACGTGCCACCGGTCCGGTTGTGCTCGGTCCCGTCGCGCTTGGTCCCGTCGGCCCGCTGTTCTGCGGTGCCGGTTCATATTCGGCATAGGGGCGCGCCCGCAGCCCAACGCCGCCGGGCAACAGATAGGTCCAGAACACGGCGCCCAGGAACATGACGCAGGCGATCGGCGTGCAGTACTTCAGGCAGACGCGCATCACCTGGTCGATCCGCAGCCGCGGCAGTGTCCAGCGGGCCCACATCATGAACGTGACCCAGGCCACGCACTTGAGGACGAAGTTGAGCATGCCCAGGAAATTGCCGATGTACTCGGCCACGGGGCCACCAGCGGCCGTGAGCCCCAGCCACTGCGTGATCGGCAGCGGGCCGTTCCAGCCGCCGAAGAACAGAATGGCGGCCAGGCCGCTGACGGCGAACATCGAGCCGTACTCGGCCATGAAGAAAAAGCTCCACCGCAAGCCCGAGTATTCGGTGTGGAAGCCGGCCACCAGCTCGCTTTCGGCTTCGGCCAGATCGAACGGCGCGCGGTTGACGCTGGCCATGGCGCAAGTGAAGAACACCCAAAAGGTGATGAACGTGAACGGGTCGTGAAAGATGAGCCAGTTGATGAAGAGTCCCGATTGCAGTTGGCCGATCTCGACCAGGTCCATCGTGCCGGCGATCAGCACCGGTACCACGACGCACAGCCCCAGCGGCACTTCGTAACTGACGACCTGGGCCGCCTCGCGCATCGAGCCGAACAGCGACCACTTCGAGGCCGACGCGTAGCCGGCCAGGATCACACCGAAAACTTCGAGCCCCAGCACGGCCAGAATGAAGAACACGCCGACGTTCAAATCCAGCGCCACCCAGCCGTCGCTAAAGGGCAGGGCCAGGTACGCGCAGTACGACGCGCAGAAGCTGATGTAGGGGGCCATGCGAAACAGCATGCCGTCGGCGCCGTTGGGCATCAGGTCTTCTTTGCTGAGCAGCTTCAGACCGTCGGCCAAAGTTTGCAGCCAGCCGAACTTGCCGCCCACGCGCGTGGGTCCCAGGCGATCCTGGATGCGGCCGGCGATCTTGCGCTCCATCCAGATGAAGACCAGCGCGCCGCCGGCGATGACGGCGATCAGCAGCGCGGCGTGTACCAGCGCGGCGATCAGGTAGGCCAACCAGATGGGCAGATGTTGTGAAAGCGCTTGAGCCACGAGACCACGCCTGTTTTGGCAAGGCACAAAGCGGAAAGGGCATCCGGCCGCCACCTGCGCCGCAGCCCACGCGGCTTCGAGTAGTGCCCGGACACCGGCGCCGGCGATCATTCGCCGGCAGACCGGCCCGCAAGATTGTGAAATATTGCACAAAGCCACCGCCGCCCACAAGCCCCTCGGGACGGTTTTTGAGTCCGCGGCGCGGTAGAATTCACGGATCGCCCTGAGAGCCCAGCGCAGACGGCAGGGTCTACCGCGATGACCATCGAAAAAGTCCGCGAATCCTACAGCGCCCAGCCATTCCGCCCGTTCGTCATGCACCTGGCGGATGGGCGCGAGATTACCGCTCATCATCCCGAGCATTTGGTGGCGGCGCCGAGCGGCCGGACCGTGACGGTTTACCAGCCGGACGATACCTCGAACGTGGTCGATTTGCTGCTGGTGACTGACCTGGAGATCCGGCCCACGCGAAACGGCTCGCGCAAGCGGCGGCAGGGGTGAGGGAGGGTGCAGCCAACAGGCCAAGACACCGGGAGTGCCCGGTCTCGGCAGCGGCGTCGGACCAGCGCGTAAACGTGACGAAAACCTAAGCGCTTGGCACTTCCGGCGGTGGGCGTCGCCCTGATTCAGACATCAGGCGGAACCGCTGGGGCGACCGCCGCGGGCTCAACGTCGGGCAGCGGCGGCGTCGGGCGATCCGTCGGATCAATTTCAAATCGAACTGGTTTCGGCGCGCCGATGCCAACGTTCACTTGAATGCGTCCAAGGGCTGGCCCAGGAACTGCCCCCAAGCAGATATGTTTAATCTGGCATACCGATACGCTTTCGACCTTTTGCCACATCTGCTCGCCTTTGGCTACCCGACTCCCAAATTCCCGATGCACGACAGTCGGGTGCCGGGCCGTATAACGATTGCTGGCATTGAGGAACGGGTTGAAAACGTAGACCCATTCAGGTGCGTTTTGAAATGTTACGAGAGTGCGACTCGCACCGTTGGGCAGGACAACTGGTTTAACGAAGTTACCGTGCTTTGTCTCGCGCCAAGCACCTTTGGAAACCCTGAAAACGGCTGACGGAATATTTGGAACGCCTGCCGCTTTCGGCGACGCGCCAAGCAGCACAACAGGGCCATCAATGCCGCCCCGTTGGGCGGGAATCTGCGCTTTCGCCATCCCACGGGCATGCCTCGCCGTTTCGAGGCTGGCGTAGTCGTAAAGGCTACCTAGCATCACTGCTCCGTCGTGATTGGCGGCCTTGCCTCGGAGGCCGTCGATAATGAAATGCATAAAAACACCGTGTTGAAGCCGACTGTCCTCCATTGCAACCTGACCTTTACCACAACTATTCAGGACCCAAAGTCCCACGGGCGGCTGCTCGTCAAGCAAGTGGTCGAACGAATTCAGATCAAGACCGCGGCCTCCGGCCGCGCGCACTCCGCGGGCGCCATCGCGATCGGGCTGGATCGAGCTTAGGCCGTCGGCGCGGCATGCATCAATGAACAACAGCTTGAGAGTCGCGCGGCTGCTATTGAGTATCTGATAAAGATCGTCGACCGCTACCAATGTTGATGTGTCATGCAGGTTGGCATCGTTGGGGCAAAGGTAACAATGCCCATTCAACGCCACGCCATGGCCACTGAAACCGAAGATGATCTCATCGCCAGTCGCGCGATTTTCTACGAGACCGCGCAAATTTCGCATGATATTTTCGCGCGAGGGGGTCGCTGGCGGCTGATCCAGGCGCTGTTCTGCGTGCATATTTTCGTCATCGTCCAGGAGCAGCACGAGGCCTGTCGGCCGCGCTTCGGATTGGAAAAGCGCCTTGGAAAAATCCCGCTGGTCCTGACAGGCGAATTGCAACGATTTCAACGTACTGCCAGGATCGCGGTAATGGTTGATCCCGATCAATAGGGCCGAGCGGCGTGGCTCGGCCGCCACAACTGAAATGACGACCGCTACCGTTGCCCCAAATGCGACAGATGAAAGTAGTAAGCGTGGTACTTGCATCGATGCACCCCCGTCTTCATGAGACGCACACCGCCGAAGATCGCTCGCACCAGCCTAGCCGGATTCCACCGCACAACCGGGCCGGACAAGCCGACAGCATTGTCCACGCAAAGTGGCGGACGGCCAATAGTCGCACGGGTCGAGCAACAGGAGCCAACGCCGCGCGCTCGAAAACGTCCCCAAAATCGAGGACTGCCCCATGCGAACTCGGGCTAATGGTTCAGCATTCCGACTTCATCATTCCGCATTGCTTTTACCGGTCGATCTCGCCCATCACGATGTCCAGCGAGCCGACAATGGCCGGCACGTCGGCAATCAGGCAGCCGCGGCAGAGCTCGTGCGTGACCGATAGGTTGCAAAAACAACTGCTGCGGGCTCGGGCCCGCCAGGGAATCGGCGAGCCGTCGCTGACGATGTAAAAGCCCATCTGGCCACGCGGGGCTTCGGTTTCGAGGTAGGCCTCGCCCTTGGGGAGCTTTTCGTTGAGCTTCAGCGGCACGCAATACGAGCCGCTGGCCGTGCTGTAGCGATCGATGGCCTGCCGCACGATGTCGATCGACTGCACGACTTCGAGCATGCGGACGTAAAACCGATGCCAGCAGTCGCCAAGCACTGCCGAACCTGGCACGGCCGGATAGTCGTGGTCCTTCGGATAATGGCCGTCCTTCTCGACGATGACTTCAAAGGCGTAGCCATCGTACATCTCGGTGTAACGGGCCTCGCCGTCGCGCCGCAGGTCGTGGTCCACGCCGCTGCCACGCAGCACGGGGCCGGTGCAGCCGTAGTTGATGGCCATTTCGGGCGAAAGGATGCCGATGCCCGCGCAGCGGCGGACGAAAATCGTGTTGGTCGTCAGCAGCGCGTGGCATTCGTCGATGACCGGCCACAACTGTTCGAGGAACTCGTCGCACTTTTGCAGCCAGCCGGGCGGCAGGTCGTGCGTCGCGCCGCCGACGGTGAGATAGCTGTAGGTCAGCCGGGCGCCGCAGGCCATTTCGAACAGGTCGAGAATCTTTTCGCGTTCGCGGAAGGCATACAGAAACGGACTGAACGTGCCGAGGTCGAGGCCGTAGGCGCCCATGCCGACCAGGTGGCTGGCGATGCGGTTCATCTCGGCGATGATCACGCGCAGGTGCCGAGCTTTTTCCGGCAGTTCGAGCTTCATCAGCTTTTCGACCGTCAACGCCCAGCCGAGATTCATGTTCATCCCGGCCAGGTAGTCCATCCGGTCGGTATAGGGAATCCACTGCTTGGGCGTGAGGTTTTCGCCGATCTTTTCCGCACAGCGGTGCAGGTAGCCGATGTGCGGCGTGACTTCCGATACGATCTCGCCGTCGGTCCGCAACACCAACCGCAGCACGCCATGCGTGCTCGGATGCTGCGGGCCCATATTGACGAGCATTTCGTCGGTACGGACATCGAACTCGATAATGCGGGGGTCGTCTACGTGGGATGCCATAATTGCAAATCAAGTCATAGTGGGGATAAGAATGGACCGCTCAATCACGCGACGCCAGCGGACAATGCTAGTTGGTGCGCAATGAAGCGGGCAAGTGCTGCGAATTCCGAGTTGTTGGTCGCGGCCTGGTCACGGCCGAAATGGTTCTGCGAGGCCCAATCCTTAAAAAAGACGGCCAAGTCGATTTTACTCGGTCGACCCGGCAGGCCGGAACGGGCAAGCGTGGCAGTGAAATTCAGTTCGGCCTCGATCCATGTGCGCATATCAGGAACTGCAATCGCCACGTGCCAGGGACCACCGGGCGAAACATTCGACAGAATCCGCTCGACCGAATTTCGCAATTGCTCGGATTGCTGCTCCGGGCAATTTAACGCTACAACCACTGGCTGGAGTGGCTTGCGCAGCAGTGACAACTCGGCGAGGCTGATTACGGAACTGGAAACCCAAGCCATATCCACGGTAATATCACCGCGCGAGACCAGATCGCGAAAGATCCCCTCGACGATAAGTACCTCGCCCCGATTCTCAACCAGCATCCGGATGGGTTCTGGCATGCTCAACTCCTCAATCACGGGGATCGTGTACGGGCAGGTAGGGCAGCCCGTATTTTACCGCCGCACGCCATTTTCGGTACACCGTATCGAGAAAGTCGCGGGTATGCACCGCGAAGTCGATATCCGAATAATGAAAAAGCAGTACACGGATCGGGCGCAACTCGGCAACCAGTTCGAGCGCCGGTTCAGTGAATCCAAATGGCGTGAATAGCAGCCCAAGCGTGCCAACCGGCCTTCGCTCGGCGACAAGGTGTAGCCGCGCGATCGGGTCGAAATCAACCTTTTCGAACTTACACTCAACGGCAAAGGCCTGCCAATCGCACAATACTAGCCCGTCAATTTCCTCCGTCGTCCGGCCGCGCGGCAGTTGTTCAGCGAGCGCTCTGCCTCCGACGGCATTGCGCTGGGAGGTCATGGGCACCAAAAACGGACCCTCAACCGAAGCCCCGCTAACGCGAAAGGCCTCAAGAATCCATTTTTGGAAAACGTAGCCCGCTTCGTCGCCAGCAATTTCGACACCCGCGAACTTCGGCAAATGGTCGGCCGGGTCCGCGTTCGGCGGCCCGACCAGATCGCGCCAAATCTGCTCGATCTTGCCCCAGTCGGCCGCGCTCCAGCCTGTCAATTCGGCGGCCGGCAATTCGCTGCGACGGCGGCTGGGTTCTGGCATGGTCTTACCGCCCGCGGATGCCGTGGTATTCCAGCGGCATTTCGTTGT
>DATCFX010001036.1:0-1461 GCA_036509275.1 Pirellulales bacterium
GGACCATACCATGCTTAGGATTATCGTCGTCAGCGCCGTCGTCGCGCTGAGCGCTTGGATTCGCTCTCGCAGCAAACTCGCTGGCCGCCACCGCCGGCAAAAAACGCATCAATGTCACCGTCTGTGTCTGTGTCGCGGAATGCGCTGTTCTCTGCTCAAAAATGGCCGCGTCTAAGATCGACTGCATCACCCTTCACTCCAACCCCAGAGTACACCGCCGGTGCTCAGGCTCGACAGAAACGTGCTGAGGTGAGCCTTTCGACTTCGTAGCATGAACGCTCCGACCGCGGTCGCATGTGCTCGTCCAGAGCTGGCGCTGGTTGCTGGGCCACTTCTTGAAATTTTTTCCGCTGCGGCCAGGCGCTGATTGCGGAACAGCCCTAGCTGAAACAGCACCTTCAAGCCTGAACTGCCGAAATCTGGCGGTCCGTTCGGGCCGCCTGCGCTCGGCACCCGCGTGCCGGCGGCGGCGTCGTCGTGCCGCGGCCCCCGGCAGATTCCACTTTTTACCAGAAGCGCGCAGCATTTCTTCATCCCGTTTTTGAGGAGTCAATCATGCACACCGCACCGCCAGCAGCAGCGGTGGCCCGGGCCACCGGCGAGCCGCTTCGCGAGATCCGTCGCCGCGGGTTTGACCTGCTGAACCAATCTGGCGTGGCCGACTTCGAGCCGTACGACGGCTCACCCAACATGGTCGACTGGGACGAACTGGACACCCGGCGCGTCGCCCTCTTTCCATGACCTTTTCGCTGTCGTTAACCCGGAAAAACCCTGAATGGAAACATTGATCTTCATTGTCGTTATTCTGGCTGCCCTCGCCTGGCTCTTTTGCGGCCGCTCCGGTGGCGGCCATCGTGGCGGCGGCCCGCGTTGCCGCTGCCGGCTCTAACCTTGGAGCCGGTCATGGAAACGCTTTTCTTCTTCGCCCTGGCCGCAGCGCTCGGCTACTGGGCATTTCGCCACGGCAAGCGGCTCGGCTCGCGCCTGTCATATCGCGTTGGCCGGCGCCACGGCCGCCGGCTCCGCGGAAAGCGTCACCGTCGGAACCGTTTTCTGTCTCATCATCCCCAGCGGAGGTTTTGACCATGCGGATTCTCTACATCAACAACCAGGGCGGCGGGTTTGCCGATTACATCGACGTGCCCGAGGGCACAACCGCGGAAAAACTCTTTCTCGATCAGGTCACCAGCGGCAATCCGCGGGACTTTCTGATCCGCGTCAATCGCCAGCCCGTCTCGGCCGGCCAGATCCTGCACGAGGGTGACCGGGTGTCGATTACCCCCACCAAAATCGAAGGCGCCCGCGCCTAGGACGTCGGTTACCGGCGGGACCTGCCGGCGCGTGCTGGCAGGTCCCGCATTTTTCGCCTCGTTGAAGGATTCTTGTAGATGAACAAGCAACAAAAACCTCGATTTCGCGCCGCCCGCTTGATTCGGGAGGCCCTTCTGGGGCGCCGTCGGG
>DATCFX010001037.1:0-2719 GCA_036509275.1 Pirellulales bacterium
TGCCGCACGCTGGCCGCGTGAGCCAGTTGCTGCCGCTGCGACTCTCCCAAGAAGCTCTGCTGGAGCCCTTCAAGCGTGACTGCTGCTGCCTGGCGATAGAGCGGCTCGGCCCGGGCGTAATCGCCCATGCTCTGGTACAGCCCGGCCAGGTTGTTCAGGCTCCCGGCGTAGTTGGGATGCGCTTCACCCAGGGCTTTCTTGAGAATTTCCGCCGCCTGGCGATAGAGCGGCTCGGCCCGGGCGTAGTCGCCCAGAATCTTGTACAGCCCGGCCAGGTTGTTCAGGCTCGTGGCGTAGCTGGGATGCGCTTCGCCCAGGGCTTTCTTGCAGATGTCCATTGCCTGGCGATAGAGCGGCTCGGCCCGGGCGTAATCGCCCAGAATCTTGTACAGGAAGGCCAGGTTATTCAAGCTCGTGGCGTAGCTGGGATGCGCGTCGCCCAGGAGGTGAAGGCGGGTGACCCGGCACTTCTTGGCCAACTCGATCGCGGCCTGGTATTGCCCCTCGTGGTAGAGCCGGAGCAGCTTTTGATTGGCCTGCTCCGCGTCGCGAAGATCCTGCCGGTCTTGCGGGGTCAGCTTTGCCAGCAGCCGGGCTCGCTCGACTTGGAGCCGGGCGTCGGTCACCTTCCAATGCCCGCTGCCAAGCACGACCGTGCGGACGTCGAGCGCTTCCTGGAGCCGCTTTTCCCCCTGGGAAAAACTCTCGCGTTCGAGTTCGCGCTGCCCCAGCCAATCGAGCATGAACGCCAGATCGTCGTGCGGCCGCGAGTCAATCTCGCGCTCGATGGCCAGCATCTTTTCGCCGGCGGAAATCGCGTCGGCCGTTTTGCTGGCTCCGCGCAACTGCTGGGCCTGCTTCCACAGCCGATTGCACTCGACAAGTTTTGCTTGTTGCGCCGCAGCGGCTGCCGGTGCTTGGGCCGCGAGCGGCGAGGCCGACAAGGTGCAGAGCGCCCAGGCGACCACAACCGCCGCAACGAATTTGCGTGTCATGCAACCGGCCCCCGTTGCGCGTGGCTCGGGCCATGCTGCGTTCAACGTCGAACGTGCGGCCGAGATGATCCTCTCACCATAACGCCGCGTCGCAGCGCCCGGCAAGCAGATTTCGCGCGGCGACCCGGCCGTGGTAGCGGGAAGCCTGTTACCTACCCGGCTGGTTTCCGCTTCCGCAGCCGGCGCGCCGGCCGCAGCGCCGCGACGCATATCTCCTGGCGGTTGTGCTGCAACTGCCGGGCATGCACTTGCGGATAACCCCAACCGCGAACGCGCTCCAAATACTCGGGCACCTGCTCGGCCAGCTTCCAATCGGGCAGCTTGAGCGTGAGCAGCAGACCGCGGATCTGTACTGACGGATGCGTGACGATGGCCTCGACCGTGTCAAGCGTGAAGGCCGGGGCCACGTTCATGTCGGACGTCAGCCACTGGACGCCGCGAAACTCGCGTTTGCGCACTTCGCTGCCGCGCTTGCGAATTTGCACGAAGCGCGGATGCTCGGCCACCACCGGCTCGACCAGCGCCGGATCGACGCCGAGCACGTGCAGCCCGCGGCGCAACAGCGCCTGGCACGCGCCGCCGGGCGAACAGCCCAACTCGGCCACGCTTTCGCCGTACTTGATCGGCAGCCGCGACCAGCGCAGGCCCTCTTCCATTTTCAGGTACGCCCGCGAAACGGCCTTCTCCGGCAGCACCAGCGGCAGCAGCCCACCAGGAAAGCGTCCGGCGAACGAGGCGACGCGATGCACGCCGATCCACCATTCCCGCGGGCCGACCAGCACGCAATCCAGCACGCGCTGGCCGCGCTTGGCGGGCCGCGGATCGGGCGGATGGGCGAGCGCGCCTGTCGGTGCGGCGGCTGCGAGCGCGGCTTCGGCTGCCTGGCTCTCGGCCGAAAGCTCGGGAGTATAGCTGTGCTCGCCGGGAGCAAATCGATCGCGCGGCCAGACGTGCAGCCGATCGAAACTTTGGCCCTCGACCAGCTTCCACACGTCGGCGGGCAGCGTCGCCAGGTCTTCACCGACCACTTTGCCCAGCGAAAGGGCATGCGAGCGGGCGAACACCGCGCGCGGGTCGAAATCCTCAGCCCAGTCGGCATCGGCCGGCAGCTTGAACGTCAGAAATCCCGGCCGCGAATAAGACACCCGCAGCGGCGGATCCCGGCGCAGCAGCTCGGCCTTGAGCGCGTTTTCGGCGCCGATCTGACACGTCGTGAGTAGAAAACGATTCGATACTGGCATGGCTAATACATGCGTGCCGCGAGCGCGTTAAATCCTTCTCCCTTTGGGAGAAGGTGGCCGAAGGCCGGATGAGGGCCGGGCGCAGCTTGACGCACCCTCATCCGTCGGCTGCGCCGCCACCTTCTCCCAAGAGGGAGAAGGGTTTGATGCAGCGCTGAAGGCCCGAGTTGAAACTACTTGGGCACTTGCCGCAAGGTGTAATGCGCCTCGGCGGGAAACATCGGCTGGCCGCCGGAGTCGAGCCCAGTCAATCGCAGCTCGTACACGAAGCCCGGCCGCATCTCGTCCAGCGCCAGCCGCACCGACAGCCCATCGGCAGCCACGGCCACCGAGCGCACGCGGGCTGCCCGGCTATCGACATCCGCGCCGCCATAAGCCGGCGTGGGAATCCGGCGATACGAGACGACCGAGTAATGGGCTGCATCGGCTGCGGCCGCCCGCTCGAGCGGCTGCGTGAAGTGGATCGAAAAGCCGTCGCGGGCC
>DATCFX010001038.1:0-1113 GCA_036509275.1 Pirellulales bacterium
AAGCCGATGTACAAGGGCCGGCTCACGATCTATGTCTTCGCCAAGCGATTCGAGTATTCCGAATTCGGCCAAATGGTCGAAAAACACGAGATCACGGCCGATTTGCACGGCCATTTCCGTTACACCGTGGTCGACGGCTACGTCTGCGTGCTCAACAATCAAGACGGCGATCCCAATCTGCCGCTGCTGTTGGCCGAAGGTTTTGCGGGCTCCTACATCGAGACCCTCGGCAAGAACCTGCCACGTTGGTTTACCATCGGCTGCGGCCGGGCGGTGGCGGCCAAGATGGAAGCCCGCGCCCCGCTGGTCAAAAGCTGGGACGAAGCCGCCACGACGGCCGGCGGGTCGGTCGGCAGCCTGGATCAGTTCCTCAAGGCCAAGCAACTCGATTCCCGCGGTTCGGCCTTGGCGTATGCGATTGGCAAAGGCATGGCCCCGCGACTGCAAAGCGCACTGGAGGCCCTGCGCAAAGGCGCCGGCTTCCAGCAAGCGATCATGAAGGCCTACGGCACCGCGCCGCAGGCCGTCGCCGCCTCCTGGGTTAAATGACGGTCGCCCGATGCGACGCGCCGATAACGCAACTTTGACAATGCAAATTTGAAGTGACCCGGGCACGCACTGGTGCGTGTCCGGGTCGCTCTACGTAATCACGCGGAGCGATTCGCTGGGCAGCACTTGGTTGAGGCTGCCGGAGCGAAAGCCTTCCAGGTCGAGCGTGATGTATTTGAAGCCGAGCTGCTTCAGCTGGGCGGTGAGCGGGTGGCGCACGGCCGGATCGGCCAGCCGGGCGACCGCGTCGGCCGGAACTTCGAGCCGCGCCAGATCGCCCTTGTGATAGCGCACGCGCACTTCGCGCAGCCCCAGTGATCGCAGGATTTGCTCGGCCTGGTCGATCATCGCCACGCGCTCGGGCGTGACTTGCTCACCATAGGCCACGCGGCTGCTCAGGCAGGGGCTGGCCGGCTTGTCCCAAACCGGCAGGCCCCAATCGGCAGCCAGAGTTCGCACGTCGGCCTTGATCAAGCCGCACTCGATCAGCGGACTGCGCACCTGGTGCTCGGCCGCGGCCGCCATGCCCGGGCGATAATCGCCGCGATCGTCGAGATTGGCTCC
>DATCFX010001039.1:0-2062 GCA_036509275.1 Pirellulales bacterium
GGCGGAATCTTGTCGGCGTTGCGCTTCAGGATCTCGTTGACCGGTCCCAGCACGTCGGCAGCCAGGATGTATTCCGTGCCCACGCGGGCCAGGATCTTGGTCCCTTCGAGTTCCCTGGCCATGCTCCAACTGGTGGCCGCCATGGCGGCTTGCGACGGAGAGATCGGGCCCGAGCCGGGCTGGCTGAACTCGATGCGGCCGGCCGTGGCCGTGGCCGCTTGTTCGCCGCGGGGTGCCTTGGGGTTGTAGTTGTACGACGAGCCCATACCCGGAATCACCGGCACCGACGAAATCGAGACGCCCGGCAGTCCGTCGACGCCGGGCGTCGGCGACAGCGTGGGCGTTGTGGGCGCGGCGCCAGGCCACGCAGCCGGCCGCGTCACCGCACCGCTAACCTGCGGCCGGCTCAGGATCATCTGGTTCAAATTGGCCGGGCTCTGGGAACCGTTCATCCCGTTCATGCCGCCGTTCATGCCGGCGCCATTCATCAGCGGGTTGGCGGCCGGGTCGCCATTCAACGGATTCGAGGGATCGGGCGACTGGGCATTGGCGCGCCGCACGCCGATCAGATCTCGCAAAGCGGGATTCTCTTCATGTCGCGCCCAAATCGCGCAGCCGGCGGCCAGCGTCACAGCGTAGAGAATGCTGTAGAAGAGTCTGGTCACAAGAACGCCAGCGCCTTCCTTGGCCTCACCCATCGTCGCGGCGCACCAGCGCGCAGTCGCTCGGGGCGAAAACAGGATCGGTCGAACGGACTAGAGACGGGAAAACAGCGCAAATCCTTTTGCGCGCGGGAGTATAGCGAGCTACTCAGTCCGGCTGCAACAGCGATTTTACCAGGGCGTGGAGCGCGTCGGGCTCCGTAACTCCCTTGGGAATCGTCAGATAAGCGCTCTCCGCATCGACCACTCGCAGCTTGCCGCCCAGCCGCTCGACCAGTTCCTGAATCCGCGGCCGGCTCTGATACACAAACACCAGGTAGCGGTCTTCCAGATGCACGTCCCGAATGAGCCAGTTTTGCGCCAGCATCCGCAACTCCGCTTGCGCCAGCAGTCGCAGCACTTCCTCTGGCGGCGGGCCGAAGCGGTCGACCATTTCCGCTTGCAGATCTCCTAGCTCGGCCGCGGTGGTCAGCCGCGCGATGCGCCGGTACAGGTCGATCTTCAGCCGCATGTCGCTCACGTACCGCCGCGGCAAATACGCCTCGCCCGGCAGCGTCAGGCTGGCCTCGATCACCGTTTTGGGCGGCAGGTGCTTCATCCGGCGAACCGTCTTTTCCAGCAGCTCGCAATACAACTCGTAGCCCACGGCGGCGATGTGCCCGCTCTGCTCGGTGCCCAAGATATTGCCCGCCCCGCGAATCTCGAGGTCGCGCATGGCGATGGCGAAGCCGGCGCCCATGTTGCTGAACTCCTCGATGGCCGTCAGTCGCCTGGCAGCCGTGGTCGTCAGCGATTTGCGGGGATCGACCAGCAGGTAGCAATATGCCCGATGCTTGTAGCGGCCGACGCGGCCGCGAAGCTGGTGCAGGTCGGCCAGACCGTATTGCTCCGCATCATCGATGAAGATCGTGTTCACATTGGGAATGTCCAGCCCGCTCTCGATGATCGTCGTGCTCAGCAGGATATCGAACTTGTGCTCGACAAAGTCGAGCATGACCCGCTCCAACTGCCCCTCGGGCATTTGGCCGTGGCCGATGCCGATGTGGGCCTCCGGCACGATTTGCTGCAAGCGCCAGGCGACTTTTTCGATGTCGTGAATGCGGTTGTGGACGAAGAAGATTTGTCCCTGCCGGTTGAGTTCGCGCAGCACGGCGTGGCGCACCAACTCTTCGTCGAAGCGCGTGACGTGCGTTTCCACGGCCAAGCGCTCGGCCGGCGGCGTTTCGAGATTGGTAATATCGCGCAGCCCCAGCAGCGACATGTGCAGCGTGCGGGGGATCGGCGTGGCCGTCATGGTCAACACGTCCACGATCTTGCGATACGTCTTGAGCCGCTCCTTGACACTCACGCCGAAGCGCTGCTCCTCGTCGATGACCAGCAGGCCCAAGTTGTGGAACGCA
>DATCFX010001040.1:0-3076 GCA_036509275.1 Pirellulales bacterium
TGCACATGGCCGCCGAGAAACGCTGAGTCAGCGTACGCCGATTGCCGGCGGCGGAGCGGGTTGCGATAGAGAATCTCGTCCAGCAACTCGGGCGAGCCGTGCTGGCCGGCCGGCCGCTCGCGATGCCACTGGGCGTGCGTCGGCATCCAGCATTCGTCGTAGGGCCAGGGATCGAAGGGCGCATAGCCCAGCGCTCGCGCGAGCTTGCTGGAGTCCATCGACACGTCGCCGGCCCGGGGAGGAATCGGACCGGCCTGGGCCCGCAGGCAGCCCATCAAGTGGCCGGGATCGTAGCCGCCGACGCGGTTGATGATCTGCGCGATCTGGTACAGGGTCAGCCGCCGCGGGCCGCCGGCATGAAACAGCCCGTCCAGCCGATTGGCCAGCAGAGTTTCGCACAGCTCGTTGAGGCAGTCGGTGTAGGTCGGCGTGCGGATTTCGTCGAAATACAGCGTGGCTGGCCGCTGTTTCTTGAAGCGCGACTGAATCCAGTCGATGGCGCCCGCGTGGCCGTTGAAGCTCACGCCCATCGGCAGCGAAATCCGCAGCGTGCAAGCCCGCGGCGCGCGCTGGCGCACCAACTGTTCGCCGGCGACCATCGTAGTCCCGTACACGGTCACCGGGTCCGTGGGTTCGTCTTCGGTATATCCACCGGAGGCACGGCCGGAAAACACCAGGTCGATCGACAGGTGTACGAGCCGCACGTCGGCCTGCCCGATCACGTCGAGCAGATTGCGCACGCCTTCGACATTGATCCGCCAGGCCAGCTCTCGATCCAGCTCGCAGGCCCGCAAGGCGCAGTTGCCCGCGCAGTCGAGCACGCTACGAAAGGCATATTGATCGAATAGCGCGGCGAGGCCGTCGCGGTCCTCGGCATTGCAGGGCACGATGCCGGGGCCAGTCAGACGCCAGTTGTCCCGCTGCCGGATGCCGATCACCTGGTCCGGATACCGAGCCTGGAAGTAGGCCAGCGCATTGTAGCCGGCCACGCCGGCAATGCCGGTGACCAGCAGCGGCAGCGGCGGAGCGTCGGCCAGGGGCGTCATGAGCTTTCCACCGGCGAGACCAGCGTGCCGATGCCGGCGATCGAGGCTTCGAGCCGATCGCCTGGCTTGAGAAACGTGCCGCTGGCCGAGCCCACGCCCGAGGGCGTGCCGGTCGAGATGATGTCGCCCGGCTCGAGCGTCACAAAGCTGGAGATGAACTCGATGACGGCGGCCACCGGAAAAATTTGCTGGCCTGTCGACGCGTGCTGCCGCACTTCGCCGTTAAGCCGCAGTTGCATCTCGAGCTGCTGCGGATCGGTGACGCGATCGGCCGAGACAATGCACGGACCGCAGGGGCAAAAGCCGTCGTGCCATTTGCCGTGCTGCCAGTCGAAGAAGGTATCCTTCTCGCGCTTGGTGCGGCCCGGATTCGGCCGGAATTTGCGGTCGGAAATATCGTTGATCACCGTGTAGCCGGCCACCGCGCCGAGCGCGTCGGCCTCGCGCACGCCCTTGATCCGCCGGCCGATGACCACCGCCAGCTCCAACTCCCAATCGATCGCGGCGGGCGACACCGCGGGAATGCGGATCGGATCGCCGGGGTTGGCGAGCGTGGTGCTCGGCGGCTTCATGAACACATAGGGAAACGTTTCGGACCGCTCGGCCGCGACCCCGCCCCCCTCGCGAATATGCTCCGAATAATTGCCGGCCAGCAGAAACAGCTTGTTGGGCCGCGGAATCGGCACCAGCAGTTTCGCGCCAGCCGTGTCGACCGAAATTTTGGCAAGCTGGCTCCCGCCCCCCTCGATCCAGTCGGCCAGCGTGGCCGCTTGCGCCGCCGACTTGCCCAGTGGCAAGTACTCGAGCAGGTTGTCTTCGTCGGGCAAATCAAAGCCGCGATCGACTGCCTCGGCATACAGCCGCGCCGCGGCGGCCAGCGGCACGAGACGCTGTTCGTTGTAAAAGGCGGCTCGCGGCCGGCCGTGGTCGTCGAAACGGCAAAGACGCATGATCCAAGCTCCTCGTTTCAATCGAGTTGAAAGGTGCCGCGCGTGACGCCCAACTGATTGAGCACCTGCAATCCACGCCAACTGTCGCGGCCGGTTTCCAGGCCGGCGATGGCCCGGGCGTAGCGATCCAAGAGCGGCGCCACCTGCTCGGGCGTTTCGCGCAGCAGCTCGACGCGAAAGTGCCGCAGCCCGGCCGACCGCATGCGCGACAGCAATTCGACGGCACTTTGGGGCACGGCATTAAACACCGTATTGCGGCAGCCGGTGTCGGCCAGCAGTGGAAAGTTGGCTCCCGCGCGATCGCGCAGCTCGACGCGATGGCGATCGCAGGGCCGGCCGCAATCGCGCCAGTCCTTGCCTGCGGACATCGTGGCGGCGAACACGCAATGCTCCATGTGAAACATCGGCATGTGCTGGTGGACGACGACCTCGAAGAAATCGGGCGCATAGCGTCCGAGCATGGCCGTCAGTTGGTCCCAATTCAGATCGTAGCTGGGAACGGCCCGCTCCAGGCCCGAGCGGCGGAAGGCGTCGGCGGTCAGCTCGTTGGCGATATTGAGGGCAAAGTCGCCGATGCGCCGCACCTCGGGCGCATACTCGCGAAAGTATTCGAGCGTCGCCAGATTGCGCACCAGCACGGCATCCGGCTCGTGCCGTTGGAGTTGGGCCAGCCAGCCTTCCTCGCCCTGTTTGATGATCCGCAGCGCCGCCAGGCCGGCCGGCATACCATCGGCCCGCAGCCGGGCGATGGCCTCGCCGTAGCGGCGCACGTCCTCGAAATCGCAATACAGCATTGCCGGCCGCGACGTGCCCGGCGGCGGCTGCCAGCGGAGCACCGCATCGAGCTGATCCAGCGATCGCACGAGGACGTACAGCTCAGCCCCGTCACCCCGCCCCTCTCCCAACAGGGGAGAGGGAGCGGGCGTGCCATCGATCTGCCCGCGCAGTTCGGCCAGCGCTCCGCGATTCACCGCAGCGGCCGGCCGGCTGTTGCCGACGCGATCGGTGAGCAGGGCGACTGCCTGCCGGCGCAGATCATTCAACACACTTTTGGGCACCATTACCGGCTGCGGCAGATCG
>DATCFX010001041.1:0-8246 GCA_036509275.1 Pirellulales bacterium
GGCCAAGCATTTTTATCGGCTCTCGGCTGGCGAGCTGCCGGTGGTCACCGGCGTGTTTCCGCCGGGCGTGCCGGTCGGACGTACAACCGTGATTGAGTTTGCCGGCTACAACCTGCCGGCCGATGCCCGCTCGATGGTTTCACCGAAGCAAGCCGGCGAGACGCCGGTGCCCGTCGACGGCGAGCGCTATCGCAGCCTGCAAGCCTTCCGCGTGCTGGCCACGAGTGACAATGAGTTGGTCGAGCACGAACCCAACGACGATCCCGCGCACGCGGCTCCGGTAGCCGCGCCGGCACATGTGTCCGGCCGCCTGTGGGCCAAGGCCTCCGCGGCCGATGCCGATCTGTTCCGCTTTACGGCCAAGCGCGGTCAGCAGTGGGTGATCGAAACGACCGCCTCGCGCCGCGGCTCGCCGGCCGATACCCGCATCGAGGTGCTTGACGCCGCCGGCAAGCCCGTCGAGCGCGTCTGGCTGCAAGCGGTGCTCGATTCGTACATCACTTTCCGCGGCGTCAACTCCGATGAGGTCCTCGCGCGGCTGCAAAGCTGGCAGGAAATGGAGCTCAATCAGTTTCTGTATATGCAAGGCGAAGTGGGTAAGCTGTTTTTGAAGCCGCGCGGCCCGGACTCGGGCTTTGTCTTCTACACCGAAGGCAACAAGCGCCGCTGCTACTTCGACACCAGTGCCACGTCGCATCCCCTCGACGAGCCCTGCTATATCGTCCAGCCGCAGCCGCCAGGCGCGAAGCTGCTGCCCACCGGGCTGCCGGTCTTCAAGCTGTATTATGCCAACGACGACGCCGGCGAGCGCCGCTTGGGCAGCGATTCGCGGCTGATGTTCACGGCCCCGGCCGATGGCGACTACCTGGTGCGCGTGACCGACACGCGCGGTGCCGGCGGCGACCGCTTTGCGTATCGCCTTTCGATCCGCACGCCGCAGCCCGACTTCCAGGTCCGGCTGAGTGTTCCGCGGCCCAACGTGGCGGCCGGCAGTGCGGCGGCCATCGTCTTTGCCGCCGAGCGCATCGACCAGTTCGAGGACGAAATCACGATCGACGTTGCCAACCTTCCGGCCGGATTCAGCGTGGCCGGCCCCGTCGTGATCCAGGCCGGGCATCAAGATGCCCGCATCCCGCTGGTGGCTGCCCGTGATGCCAAAGCGCCGAAGCCGGCCGATTGGGCCAAGGTCAAGCTCACGGCCCGGGCCAAAGTCGCAGGCCGCGACGTGGTCCACGACGTGAACGCATTGCCCCCGATCCGGCTAATGCCGGCGCCGCAAGTCATCGTGCATTTGGAGCCGGCCGAGTTAGAAATTGCTCCCGGCACGACCGTCAGCGTCAAGCTGCGCGTCGAGCGTAATGGCTTCAAGGATCGCTTGATGTTCGACATCTTCAACTTGCCGCACGGCGTAATTGTGGACAACATCGGCCTCAACGGCATTCTGATTCCCGAAGGCCAGAGCGAGCGGCAGGTATTCCTCTCCGCCGACGGCTGGGTTCCGCCCGTCGATCGCCCCTGCTTCGCCGAGACCAAAAACGCCGCTGCCGCCAAAGGCGGCAACCAAACCTCGCCGACCCTGCTGCTGCACGTGCGACCGGCGGTTCAGCCCTCTCGCACTGCCGGGAAGTAGGCCGTCGAACCGTGTCAAGCGGATTGCTGGGCTTGATCGGGTGAGTGATCCAAGGCAACTCCACAAGCGCCAAAGGCCGTATCATGAAGCTGCTGCGGACGATCTTCCACGCGCTCTTCGCGCTGGTCGTCGGCACCCTGCTCCCGAATTGGGAAACGAGTCTGATGGCCGCCGACGCGCGGCAGCCAAACATCGTTGTCATTCTTGCGGATGACTTCGGCTATGGAAGCGCCGGCTGTTGCGGCGCCGATCCCCGGCTCATCCGTACGCCGAACATGGATCGCCTGGCCAAAGAAGGGCGGCGCTTTACCGACGCCAACACCACGTCGTCGGTCTGTTCGCCCACCCGCTATTCTGTCATGACCGGCCGCTATTGCTGGCGTACGTCGTTGAAGCATGGTGTGCTAGGCACTTTCTCCCCCTTGCATATCGAGACGACGCGTCTGAACATGGCGTCGCTTCTGAAGAAGCATGGCTACTCGACGGCCGCGGTCGGCAAATGGCATCTCGGTTACGGCACGTCCACCGACTCCCCGAAATGGCGTACCGACTACATGGCCGAACTGTCTCCGGGTCCGCTCGACATCGGTTTCGACTATCACTTCGGCGTTCCCAGCAACCACGGAGACCTAACCGGCGTCTTCGTCGAAAACCGCTTCGTCTACGGCCTTCGGTCGGGCGAGTTTCCCGCCAGTCTGAAAATCCCCGGCCCCGCGGCCGACGATGACGATTATCAAGCCGCCTACGAAGCCCAGGACACCGAGAGCGGGCGCGCTAAAATTCTTGAGATTGATGCGCCGCGTCGAAAGAACCAACGCGTGATGCACGTGCTGACCCAAAAAGCAGTGCAATGGATCAAGCAGCAATCGCCGGACAAGCCATTCTTTCTCTACTTCACTCCGGTTGCCGTCCATAACCCCGTCACGCCCGACAACGATCTTGCCGGTAAGAGCGCCGCCGGCTTGTACGGAGATTGGATTCACGAACTGGATCGCAGCGTGGGTGGCATTTTGCAGGCTCTCGACCAGCGCGGCATGGCCAAAGACACGCTGGTGATTTTCAGCAGCGACAATGGCGGCGTATTCGTTCCGCAAAAAGTAGATAGTTTGCAGTCCAAGGCGTTTCAGGCCGGCTTGCACGTCAACGGCGATCTGCGCGGCGGGAAGCACGACGTCTGGGAAGGAGGCTTCAAAGTCCCGTTCGTGATCCGTTGGCCGGACAAAGCGCCGGCCGGTACGGTGTGCCATCAGATGATCAGTCTCGTCGACCTCTTGGCCACGACGGCGGCGATCGTCGGCGAGTCGCTGCCGCCGGCCAATCAGGCCGCCGAGGACAGTCGCAGTTTCCTGCCGGCAATCGTGGGCGACCCGCAACAACCAATCCGCGGCGACATGATCGTGCATAGTTCGGACGGCGTGTTTGCCCTGCGCAAAGGGCCCTGGAAGTGGATCGAGGGCCTCCCGGTAGACGACGTTAAGCCCCGCATGCGTAAAGCCAAGTACAGTCAATTTCACGCCCAGCTCTACAACACTCAGCAAGACCCGGCCGAGACAAATGACGTTGCCTCGGCTCATCCGGAAGTTGTGCAAGAACTGACGGCATTGCTCAATCGCTACCGCGACGGCGGCTACAGCCGCGAACTGCCGCCGGCAAATCTGAACCCGAAGAAGTTGATTGCCCAGTTGCCGCCGCTCGCGGGAGCGCCGGTGCTCGAGGCGTCGCTGAAGGAATTACCATCGCCCCCCTTTAAGGCCATGCGCGGCGAATGGACTGCCAAGGACGACGGATTGTGGGGCGCCCAGAATCCAAAAGACAAACAAGGCGCCACACTCCGCGTGCCCGTTGATTTTGTCGACGGCACGATTCAGTACGAAATCAATTTTCGCGGAGCAAACCGGCACTCACTCCGCATCGAGTCCGGCGACCGCCAGCATAGTTTTCGCTTCGAGATCGCGCGATCGCAGATGGGCATTACCAAGAATCCCTCGCGGGGCGAAAGCCAGGACAAAACCGATCCGTTGGCTCGTAAGGCGCTCGAACTCGATTCGGGCCGCTGGTATCCGGTACGGGTAACGATCAAGGGAGCCGAAGCCACGCTCCAAGTGAACGACGCCGTGATCCGAGGCTCGCACGCAGTGGTCGGCGAGCCGAAGCAGGGCCTGAATTGGCTCGTGTTTGGCGAGACTGCCGGCTTCCGCAACGTGCGCGTCTGGAAGTAAACGTCGCCATCCACACCGGACTCGATATTTCGGAACATAATTCCGGCGAAATCGTTCCTAAGTCGTTTGAATTCGTCCCCTTCCCCGAGAATGCCAAAAAAACCCTCGGCTTCGAGCGGGCAGTAGATACGAAAAAAGCCCGCAAATACGGGCCTTTTCCATCTGAAGTACCCCCGGCAGGATTCGGACCTGCGACCTACGGTTTAGGAAACCGTTGCTCTATCCCCTGAGCTACGGGGGCAATTTCTCTAAGTGATTTGCTGAAGCGGCTTAGAGAAAGAGGAAGGTGTTCGATTGAAATAAACTTGAAATTTCCGTTCGACCGAACCGCTCGGTTCTTCTCGAAAGTACCCGATCCACGAACGACCGCCAAGCGGCGTAGCAAGCAGCGTTGCGACGGCGTGCCTTATCGCTAGCCCGTGCATTCCTCGTGATCTGGGATCATTCGGCGCTCGATCCAGTCCTGCCAGTCCGTGTAAATCGTTGCAGATGGCCAAGCGGAGCCTCGTTCGCTTTGTCCTCTCCAGGTGAGATGGACCACCGACAGCGGTTTCATCGGATCGACCGTTCCGAACAGGACATCATCGCAGTCACTTCGCCTTGCCAAAGCCGCAACGGGAATCCCGAAGAGAATATGCTCGCTGGAAAGTTCCCGCTTCAGTTCTCGAACAAAGCCTTCGCCGGAAGTTGAAAGCGGCTGCCAAGGAGCGAGCCATTTGATATTCTCGGGAACAGTTGGAAATGAAACGCTCGTACCCTCGCTTCCCCAAAGCAAAGCAACCGTGTGTTCCTTGAAGCAATCCGTATCCAGCCTTCCTGCCTCGGACGAAGCGATGATTTGTCCATTCCGTACCCAAGCGACTTGCCCATAGCCGAACATCAACTTCTTCTTGAATTCAGGAAGTTCGTTTAATCGTTCCGACCCGTCAACGTCCACAACCACCAAGCGAACGTCTTTGGCGTTCAAATCATGCAGGACCCTCGTTAGCTCGGCAAACGATTTGATGGCGTATCCGCTCCAAAAGGCCATGAGGAGGATGACGCCGCTGTCGATGGAGCGTACGGTATCTAAGCTGGCGTTGGGGATGTAACTGATTTCCTTCCCGGGGAAGTTCGACCACTTCCCTAGAAGCTCACCGCCGTTAGGGTTTCCTTCCATCGGATAGACGCCCTCATGCCCGCCTTGCCTTGAAATATGCGTTGAAATAAACGACACCAAAAGAGCCGCATATTGCCACAAGCCGCTTCGGAAATTTGAACGAACACGCCCTGTTTTCCAGGCTTTTGAACGTATTCGGTTTCGCCTGACCGCTCCCCTGAGCTACGGGGGCTTGATTCCGTTGGTCATTTGCGGCAAAGACTTACGGATGGGACGCCTTCGAGTTGCAAAGATCAGCGGCAAAAGAATGATAGCCGCCATGATAACGGTTTGGCAAACGACGCGTCGGGCGATCTTCCACCGAGGGAAGCTCAGGCGGTCCGGGCGGCGCTCCTGGAGACACGGATTCGTCGAAACGTGATCTGACTCGTTAGCCAGTGGCGCAGTATTGAGGGGTTGGAATCATCGTTTGCCGGTTCGGTGAAACAGGCCCGGTCGATAGCCGGGCACGTTCCGGCTGGCGTTAGGATCGGCCGAAAAATAACTTCGGCTTTTCCCGGCCCCTCACCCCGCCCTCTCCCGCAAGGGGAGAGGGGTTGCGGAGAAGTTATTTTTCGGTCGATCCTTGCGCGGCGAAGAGCGTGCGAAGCTTGTGGTGGCGATATTCGAAGATTTTGCGGAGGTCCGGCCGAACCAATAATCGATCGATGAGCGAGCCGCCGACTACACGATAATCAACGATGTCGCGGCAGAGCGTGCCGCCAGCGACGGGCTCGAACCGATGCTCGTGATGCCAAACGCGATATGGCCCTCGAACTTGTTCGTCGACGAAGCGCAGAGGCGGTTCCCAGACGCTGATCCGGCTCTGCCATTTCAGCGGAATGCCGTGCAGACGCAAGCGATAGTCGATCAAAGTACCCAACGCGAGACGGATCGGAGCCTGGGTCAGCACTGAAAAACTCAGCCACGGAGGCGTCAGCGTTTCCAGTTGAAAGGCGTCCGAGAAGAACTCGAACACACGCTCGGGCGACGCGGGCAAGAACTGCGCCGCTGCGAGCCGAGTGCCGGGGCCAGCGGGTGAGGGGCTGAAATCGATGCGGTCTGGATCAAGTTTGTCCACTGCACGGCGCTCCGCTTTGGGTTCTTGTTCGCCGCTGCTCGATCAAACGTTCATGGCCGTGATCGACAGTTGAAGCACCGTAGCCACCGAGACCCAGACCAAATACGGCACTTGCGGACCGGATATAAGATCGTCCAGATCAGGCCGATGATTGCCGGTGCGGGCGTCCACGCCGGCTTCGCCAGATCGTTGTACCACGGCATCCAGTCTGGCATGTGGTTCTCGTTGGGGGTCTGAAACCGAGCGGGGCATTTTTCCAAGTTCGCGCCGATAAATGCTTCCCGCCGCGCGTCTAATCCCTGGCGGGGGCGCGGAATTTTTCTTTCATCTACAGCGGCCTATGGCCCGAGGAATTGTAATCATGCGGCTCGTTTCATCGAAGACCCTCATTGCGCTTGCCCTGCTGGCAGTCTCGAACATTGCCGTCTCGAGCAGGGCCGTGGCCGACACGTCCGGCACGTCCGACGACTCGCAGACGCTGATGGCCGATCGCGGCAAGTTGCTGCTGGGCGACGACTTCAGTTCTCTACCGGCCAAGCCCTGGACGATGGCCAAGGGCCGCTGGGAAATCGTCGATGGGGCCTTGCAGGGCGCGGAAATCAAATCGCAAATGCACGGGGCAGTCATGCGACACCCGCTGGCTTTCGACAATGCCGTGATTCAATATTCGTTCAAGCTCGACGGCAGCAAGATGACGTCGTTTAGCATCAACGACCCCAAAGGGCACAACTGCCGGGTGACGATCGGGCCCAACGGCTTCGCCGTCCGCAAGGACGACCACGATCACGCCGGCCCCGACAAAGCCGTGCTGCTGCAAAACCG
Source organism: Pirellulales bacterium (assembly GCA_036509275.1). Classification (GTDB taxonomy): domain Bacteria; phylum Planctomycetota; class Planctomycetia; order Pirellulales; family PNKZ01; genus DATATB01. The sequence goes on from DATCFX010001041.1 coordinate 6,891, forward strand.
CGCGGTGAAGATCGAGCCAGGCACGTGGCACACGATCACGATCGAACTGCTGGGTCCGGCGCTGTTGGCCCAGTTGGACGGCGGGCCGGTGGCTTTTGGCGAAAACCCGGCGCTCGACGTGAAGAAGTCCAACATCGGCCTGACCGTGGCCGGCGAATCGGCCTCGTTCAAGCAGTTGCACATTTGGGAGGCCAAGCCGCGTGCCGACTGGCCGGCAGCCAAGGCCCGACTGCTGTCCGCAAACACCGACGCAAAAACCTCGGCCAAGTAAAGCCAGGGTCCGCGGGCTCGCGTCGTATCGTGCATCCCGACGGAGCGGGATGGCGGCGGCGATGTATTTACAACGCCCGCCCGAAGGTGTAGACACCAAGCAATTCGAGCAAGCAGGCCGCCGGCGTGCAGGTGGTGCTGCGCTGCTGCCTGGCGCCACTGAACCTTCGACGATTGCGACCCGCTCTGCCATGACTGCTCAACCGTCGCCCGACGCCCTGCGCTTCGCGTCCGCTTTGTCGACCGATGCCGACGGCCGGCGTGCTGCGCGGCAGGCGTGTCGTGAGGCGACCGCGGCGCTCGATGCGCCGGCCGATCTGGCCGTGGCCTTTGTTTCGCACCACTACGGCCCCGACCTGACGCCGCTGGCGGCCGAGTTGTATCAGGCCTGCGGTGCCCGATATTTGTTGGGCTGCACGGCCGAAGCCGTGATCGGCCGGCAAACGGAAATCGAGGATCGGCCGGCGATTTCCGTGTGGCTGGCGCATCTGCCGGGCGTCAGCGTAGTGCCGATGCAGCTCGAGTTCGAGCGCACGCCCGACGGGGGCGGCTTCGTGGGCTGGCCGGAGGGCCTGCCGCCGGCGTGGCCGACAGGTTCGGCGGTCATCGCCTTGGCCGAGCCGTTCAGTTTTCCCGCTGATGTCTGGCTGTCGCGGCTGGGCGAAGATCAGCCCGGCGTGCCGATCATGGGCGGCATGGCCAGCGGCGGGCATGAGCCTGGCAGCAACCGGGTGTTTCTCAACGATCGCATGCTGGACTCGGGCGCCGTGGCGGTGTTGTTGCACGGGGCGGTCGAGATTCGCTCGCTGGTGTCGCAAGGCTGCCGGCCCATCGGGCGGCCGATGATCGTGACCAAGGCCGAGCGGCAGATCATCCTCGAACTGGGCGGCAAACCGGCCCTGGCCCAATTGCAGGCGCTGTTCGACGAGCTGCCGCCGGAAGACCAGTTGCTGGTGCAACAGGGGCTGCACGTGGGCCGCGTGATCAACGAATACCAGGAACACTTCGGTCGCGGCGATTTTCTGGTGCGTAATTGCATCGGAGCCGATCGCGCGACAGGCGCCGTCGCCGTTGGCGATTTTTTTC
>DATCFX010001042.1:0-1617 GCA_036509275.1 Pirellulales bacterium
GAGCCACGCGAATCGCCTGGTAAACCGCCCGGGCGTCTCCCGCATCGAGCGAGCCGAGCACGCGGACAACCTCTTCTTTCAGCGGCTGGCCGAGGCGCGTCATGGCCAGCGGCGCCATCAGCAGCAGCATGCCGAGGTTGGTGTTCGTACCGACGGCCGCCCGAGTGGCTTCGGCCGCCGCCAGCACCAGCGGCCCCAAGCGGAGTTCGGCCGCCTGCTCGAAGACTGGGCCGATCGCCACGGCGCTGGTGACGAAATCGGCAAACGTCACGTCGTCGAAATCAGCGCCGCGATGCACATTGCCGGGCTTCGAGGCCGTCGCTTCCCACAGTGCAGCCAGAGTTGCGCATTGACCGAGGGACAAAGTCGCCGCGTTCATGCCGGCTCCGTCGCCAGCGGGTGGCGTGCCAGAAACGCCTCGACCGCCGCCAGGACTTCTTGCGGGGCATCTTCCATCACGTAGTGCCCGGCTGCGGTCAAGCGACAGACTTCCGCCAGCGGAAAAAACTCGAGAAACCGCCGTAGAAACGCGGGCGTAAAGCACCAGTCGCGCATGCCCCAGACCAGCAGCACCGGCAGCCCGCCCAAGGCCGGCAGCCCTTGCTCGACTTCCACCAGTGCCTGATAACTGGTGTGGCGGGCAGACAGGGGAATATCGCGCACAAAACGATGAATGGCCACGCGGTTTTGCCACGAGTCGTACGGCGCCAGCAGCCCCGAACTGACGACCGCCGGCAAACCGCCGCGCTGCGTCGTGGCCATCCAGGTCGCCGCGCGGGCGAACGCGTTCAAGCCTTGTACGGCCAGTCGGCCGATGCCCGGCAGGCGGCAGGCGGCAATCCGCCACGGCATGTGGCGCGAACGAAACGCGCCCGTGTTCATCAGCACCAGCCGGGCAAAGCGGCTCGTATCCGCCACCGCCGCCGAGAGTCCAATGGCCCCACCCCAGTCGTGCGCAACGAGCGTCACGCGCCGCAGATCCAGATGCTCGACGAGCCGCCTTAGATTCTGTGCGTGCTGCGCGAGGCAGTAAGGATAATCCTGCGGCTTGTCCGAGCGTCCACAACCCATGTGGTCCACCGCAATCAGCCGGTAGCGATCAGCCAGGCCGGCGATCAGAGCTCGCCAGTAAAACGACCAGGTTGGGTTGCCGTGAACCAGCAGTAGCGGTTCGCCCTGCCCCTGGTCGACATAGCGGTACTGGTGGCCGTCGATCGACAACTCGTGGCTGTCGAATGGAAACAACCGGCGCCAATCGGTCGGATCGCCGTTGTTTTGGGGCGGCGGCCCGCCGCTTACGTACTTTTGCCCAGGCACGCTCGTCATTAGCTAATCGATTCGTAATAATCTTGCATTAAACGACTTACGTCGTCGCCCGACCGATAAACCGCCTTCCTTCGCTCGCCGAAGAGTTTAAGATACCAACTAGCGGCATGCCACGGGCGGCAAATCGATTCCAGCCGGCCTCGAGCCTCGATCGGCGTCGCACGCGGCAAGCTTACGAGACCGGCCGGGCGGACCTACACTTGGAGTGTCGGCCGTGGTCGGTCGGTGCCTGGGAGGAGCGGGATTCAATTCATATGGCGACGACGACGATTCGACGCGAGCCATCGGCTG
>DATCFX010001043.1:0-3174 GCA_036509275.1 Pirellulales bacterium
ATGGGGCCCATGATTTGCGTGCGGCCGCGGGCCGCCACCCAGCCGGCCGCGGCATCCAGCAGGCTGTGGGCCACGCCGGGGTCGTCGATGCACTCGAGCATGCCGAAGCAGCCGGTATTGGTGCCGTGGGCCGCGTTGTAGTTGGGATCGTCGCTGGCCAGCACCCGGCCCACCGGCCGGCCATCGGCAAACGCCAGAAACTGCGCGGCCGCCCCGTGGCGGTAAAACGGGTGCTTGCGTTGGCTGAGAAACTCTTTGCGCTCCGCCAATAGCGGCGGCACCCATACGGGGTCGTTGCGATAAATCGACCAGGGGAATCGCAGGAACTGATCCCGCTGCCGGCGGCTAGTGACCTCGCAAACCTCGACCGAGGTCAGCCGAGGACGCTCCTGGTATCCCACCGCAGCTCTCAGGCTCGACATAGTTCCATGCCTTGGGTTTCCGTCTGCGCCCAGATGCCGGATCGTGTCCTGAACCAGCAGCGCGGGGGATCATGCTTAGCATAGGGGAGGGCAATCCCCTCATGCAACCCTGAGTTTGAAGCCTGGCGGTTTAAATTTGAGGCAGGCGGTCCGTTTGAAGCGGCATGAGCCGCGGCACGGCCAGTGGCAAAGCCGACCCCTTGAGCCGATCCGCTGGCTGAAGCCGGGGGGCCGAAATCCGCGTCCCCACTCGAAGGGGCCCGATCCTCTGCCACCAGCCAAGCATCGGCACCATCTGCGCAGGCGGGCTTGCGATGAGCCTCGGTAGGCTTACAATAAACTGCACTCACGCCCCACTCACTCGCGGCAAAGGGCCCCAAGCTTGCTTACCGAACAAGAAGTGGCCAAGAGCTGGCGGAAGATGATCCAGCAGCGGATTTTCTCGGACGAAACATTCGCCAAGTTCGAATCGCTCATCGACGAGCTACGTCCCGAAAGCCCCTTGCGGCATCGCTTGCGCAACGAGCTGGACGAGTTGCGCCGCCTGCACCGCGTGGGCGGCGCGGTCTGACGTAGCGTCTCCGGCCGTTGACGCTCCCGGGTTGCCAGGACGCCGACATCGCGTGCCGGGTGCCATTGCCCACGCTGCGTGGGCATGCCCATCAGACGGCCGCATGCCCACGGGGCTTGGGGCATGGCACCCAAACAATCGTCGCTCAAATCAGCATCAACACCTTGATTTAGCGGTTGAACTGGATGCCGATGTTCAGGCCCGTCAGCACCACGGTCTGGTGCAGGCCTGCGCCCTGCAGAAACGTAAAGGCCGGCACGGCATAATCGATCTGTCTCGAGGCCTGGCCCACGCCGTTGACAAAGATGCCCGTCCAACCGGCGGTCAACGAGACCTGGTTGAACAACTGGTAGCTCCAGTTGGCGCGCAGCTCGCCGATCGGCGAAAAAGTGACCTTGTGCTGACTGATGTTGAAGCCCGTGGGGTTCAGGTTCATCGGTTGGTTCACGCGGAAGGCGGTTGGCCCGCCGCCGGGATTGTTGGGCTGCGTGGTCACGATGACTAACTGATTGGTGGTCGTGGGGGCCGGCGTGACCTGTGCCGTCGGGATCGTTACGGTGGTATAGACCGTAGTGGGATTGGGCTGAATCATCGTCAGTTCGCTGCCGATCAAGCCCGACATGTGTGAATTCTGGAAGTTGGCGCCGGCTGTGCCTCGGGCCTCGAGGGCCAGTCCCATGCGGTTCCACTTCTTTCGCCAGCGCAGGCCCAGTTGGCCGCCGCCGATATGGTTTTCGGTCGTGGCTCCCCAATACGAGTTGGCGAGAATGCCGCCAGTGCCGTACCCGCCGAAGTAATCGCCGTAATCCAGATAGCGCACACCGCCAAACACTTCCCACGTGCCGCCATAATGCCCCTCGCCCAGCCGCCACAGCCGGCTGGCCTCTGCACCATAGGCCCAGTTCGTGTATTGCAGCTTCAAGCTGCTGAAGACCACGGGCAGCGGGACCGCGTCACCGTAATCGATGGGCTGATAGACTCCAGAAGCCGGCTGGCCGGGACTAGGGCCAGTAGGGGTAAACCCCGGACCACCCGTGGTCAGCGTGTCGGCCCCGCCTTCGTTGGCCGGCTTGCCGGACAACGTGGTGCCGGTCGACAGCACGTTGCCGCTGACCACGCCGCGGTCGCGACCCTGTGGGCCATAAAGGTTGTTGTGGTTGACATCGTCGACGTAGCCGTCGGGCAATGTGCCCGCCGCGCCGCCGCCGGTCCGATCCACCCAACCGTATAGCAACGGCAGCGCGGTGGGGCCGCCGGGAATCCCATTGTAGACCGAGGCGGGTTGGATGTTCACGCCCGGGGTGTCGGTGCTCGAGCCGTCGTCGAGAACCATGTTTGCGTTGGCCGTATTGGTCGACTGCGTCACGCTCGCCAGCCGGAATCCACTAAACAACCAGCCCGTATTGGTATCGTCGTCGATATAGCCCAAATCGATCCGCGCGCCGGAGTGAAAGCCCATGCGAGTAAAGCCCGTGGTATCACTATTGCTTTCGGTGGTGAACAGGTCGCCGCTGCCCGCATAGTTGGGCGTGCCGTTGGCATTGATCGTGGGCAGCGTGGGCGTCGCGCCGTTGGATTGGCCGGGAGAGCCGTTGTTCGTGAACACCTGTCGGATATGATCGGCACCTACCGACGTCGCCTGCGGGGCCGACACGCCCCAGATCAAATAATCCACGTTGCCGAACCAGCCATGCGGCGGCTGGTTGCCGCTGCCGTAGCTGGAGAGATCGGGCTGAGAAAAGAACTGGAAGTCGCTGTCTTCGAAGATGCCGGGCGCAAACGCCGGGACGCCCGCGCTGTCGCTCTCTTGCGCCCGGGCGGCGGAAATGACGAGTAGCTGCAAGATTAAAACGAGCAGCCACGGCTGGAAGCGGTTGAGTGCCATCGGTGACTCTACCTGAGCTTTTTGGCGTCTATTTCCCGGCGCACGACTTCCCACGCCGGAAAGTCTATGCGGTGTTCGTGCCGGTAGTATCGGCCATGCCAGTCGCGCTAGTTGAAAAAGAAAGGTAAAAGCTAACGGAAATGCCGATTGTCGGCCCTCGGCAGCCTTTGACTACCGCTAGCAGGCTAGCAAGCGCACACTGTCGTCGGCAGCGCTAGCGATGTCGTTTCCCCGACGCCGCTGCTGCGGCCATTCACGAGCCGCGACCGTTGGGAAGCGCTCGCCCCCGGGCCAGC
>DATCFX010001044.1:0-3882 GCA_036509275.1 Pirellulales bacterium
GAGCCGATGGCGTCGTATGCGTAATAGTCGGTGTCTGCCGAAGAACTGCCGCGACGCTGACTAACGTAGTCGCCGTAGTCGCCAGTGCCACCCGCGGCAGTGTAATAGAGTTGCGTCGTGCCCGATCCGTCGGTCTCCACCAGCAGGTTCTGGTCGTCGTAGACGAAGTTAGTTGTGCCCGAGGCGGTGGTCAGTTGCTGTCGCTGCCCCAGGCCGTTGTACGTGTAGGTCGTGGTCGAGCCGTCGGGATTCTGGATCTGCATAAGCCGGTTCTCATAATCCCACGTGTAGGTGGTCGTGCCGGCTACCGGGTCGATCGTCGCCGTGCGATTTCCGGCCGCATCGTTCTGGTACATGATCGTCCCGGTCGAACCGGTGGTCGAGATGAGCTGATTGGCCGCGTCGTAGCTGGACGTGGTGTCGGAGGTCCCGTCGAAAGCCGTCAGCCGGTTGCCGGCAAGGTCGTAGGTATAGTCATACTGGTAAGCGTAGTCGCATAGCAGCGGCCAGACCAGCCATTCGGCCAGCGTCCAGGCGGGGTGTCGCAACGGGGACGCAGCTAGTTTGTCGGGACCAGGAAAGCACTGTCAGGAACCCGAATGTAGCATCGGTTCATGGCGCTCTTTCCAGACGGCGGGAAAACAGAATGTCCGACCCGACCCGTTCATTCAGGCTGCCCCCTGCGCTCAGGCGTTGCGGCCGACGGGCAGCGCGGGGGTGAAAAAAAGGCATGGACGCGGCGTGCTCGGGCCGATATACTCGTAGACGAGTAATTGGTTGCGGATATTCGCAGATGAACCCCCGGAGGAATGGGCGATGACGGCACCTGCCCGCAGGCGAGCCAATCCGCTGGCCTTGGCCGTGCTTGTGCTGCTGCTGGAGCGGGCCATGCACCCCTACGAAATGGCCGCCACTCTGCGCGCCCGCCGCAAAGAAGAAAGCATCAAGCTCCGCTACGGGACGCTGTACACGGTGATCGAGTCACTGGAGCGGTCGGGCATGATCCGGGCCAAGCGCACGAGCCGCCAGGGAAACCGGCCGGAACGCACCACCTACGAGCTCACCCCGGCCGGCGATGTCGAACTGCGTGATTGGATGCGCGAGCTGCTCAGCACTCCGGCCAAGGAATTCCCGAAATTCGAGGCGGCCCTGTCGCTGCTGCCGTCGCTGCCGCCCGGCGAGGTGGTGGGCCTGCTGGAAACGCGCGTCGAATTTTTGAAGCAGGATATCGAGCAAATCCTGGCGGGCTTGCAAGCGGCCAAAGCTCAGAAACTGGCGCCGCTGTTTGCCATTGAGTCGGAATTCCGACTCGCCTGCTTGCAAACCGAATTGTCGTTCGTCGGCGATCTCAAGCGGCGCATCCAGAAGGACGGCTGTGGGTTTTTGAAGCAGTGGAACCAGTGGCACGCGGACCGAGCGGCGAAATCGAAGCGGAAATCGAGTTGATGGAACTTCCCACGCAAATTGAGTCCCTTTGACTTTAGCGAGGTGCTATCATGACGACGCTGGATGCAGCCTATTGGGAAAAACGCGGGCCAAAAATCGCGGCCTTCTTGCTGGTGATTCCCGGCGCCACTTTGATCGGGCTGGGTGCCGGCCTGATTGCGAGCCAGGTCGTGGCGGGCTCGGTGATCGGTTTCGGCGCCGGGCTGCTCGTGTGGGGCCTTGTCGTGGCCCTGACCGATTGAATGAAAAAAAGGAGCCGGTAAACCACATGTCGAATCGATCGAAATCGGGAGGGCACGCTGCAAAAAAGCCGCTGCACCGCAGTTGGCTGACGTGGCTCGCCGTGCTGCTGATGTTAATTGCGATGGGCGTGTACTTGGGTAGCATGGATGAATCCCACCCGGCGCCCGAGCAGGTTGTGCCGCCTGCGGAGAGTAAATGAACCTGGGCCTCGCAGGAATTGGCGCCATGCCGAAATCATGCGTTGCGATGTGCTTGGTGTTGGGCGTCTCTCAGCTTGCTACGGCGCGGCTGGCGGCCGCCGATCCGCCGCACGTCGTGTTCGTGATGGCCGATGATATGGGCTGGGGGCAGACAGGTTATCGCGGGCATCCGCTGCTGAAGACGCCGAACTTGGATGCGATGGCCGCCAACGGTCTGCGGTTCGAGCGATTTTATGCCGGCAATCCCGTCTGCTCGCCGACGCGCGCCACGGTGCTCACCGGTCGTTCCAACAATCGCACCGGCGTGCTGAGCCACGGCTTCGCGCTGCGCCGGCAGGAGAAAACAATCGCCCAGGCTCTGCAGGGTGCTGGCTATGTTACGGGGCATTTTGGCAAGTGGCACCTCGACGGCTACAAGGGTCCCGGCGCCCCCGTGCTGGCCAGCGATCCGCACAGCCCTGGCGCGTTCGGATTCGACGAATGGGTGTCGGCCACGAACTTTATCGACATGGACCCTTATCTCGGGCGCAACGGCGTGCCGGAAAAGCTCACGGGCGACTCGTCTGAAATCGTGGTCTCCGAAGCCGTGAAGTTCTTCGAAAAGCATCTCGCGAGCGGCCGGCCGATGTTCGCGGCCTTGTGGTTTGGCACGCCGCATTCGCCGTTCCGCGCCAGCGACGCGGACAAGGCAGCCTTCGCTGATCTCGACGCCGCTTCGGCCAACCATCACGGCGAGCTCGTGGCAATGGATCGCAGCATCGGAATCCTGCGCAAAAAGCTGCGCGACTTCGGCATGGCGGACAATACCTTGCTCGTCTTTTGCAGCGACAACGGCGGACTGCCCAAGATTCAGCCCAATACCACGGGCGGCCTGCGCGGACACAAGGCGACGATCTACGAAGGCGGATTGCGGGTGCCCGGCCTGATCGAGTGGCCCGCCGTGGTCAAGCCGCGCATCACCAGCTACCCGGCCTGCACGACGGACCTGTTTCCGACGGTGGCGGAGATTGTCGGCCTGCCGGCCGAGGCGTTCATTCAGCCGGTGGACGGCATCAGCCTCAAGCCGCTGCTGGCTGGCGAGATCGGTCCGCGCGCCAAGCCTCTCGGGTTTCGTTTCGAGACCAAGACCGCGCTGGTGGACAACCGCTACAAAATCCTCTCCGCCGACATCTCCAAAGGTCGGTTCGAGTTGTACGACTTGGAGGCTGGCCCGCACGAGACCCAGGATCTGAGCGCCGCGCAGCCGCAGCGATTCGCGCGGATGAAGCAGGAGTTGCTCGCGTGGAACGAGAGCGCGGACGCCAGCTTTGCCGGCCACGACTATCCAGAGGGGAGCGTGACTCCGCCCGATCCCGCGTCCGTCTTTTGGTACGAAGCCGCGCCCTACCAACCGTGGCTCGCCAAGTGGAAGGACTACTGGGCCTATCAAAGCTACCCGGGCCACGCGGCGGCGAAGCCGGCCCGCAAGAAAAACAAGATCTGACGCCGACTCGCTCCTGCGGGCCGCTGCGTGGCCCGCTTACATTTTGCCCGCGCCGACCTGCAGGATCGCCTCGATTTCGGCGGGATCGACGGGCTTGATGATGTGCAGATCGAAGCCGGCAACACGCGCTTTGGCTTTGTCCGCGGCCAGCCCGAAGCCGGTCACGGCGATCAGCAGCGAGGCCTGCATTTCAGGCATCAGCCGGAGTTGCTTGGCCAGCTCGAAACCGTTCATTTGCGGCATTTCGATGTCCGCGATGACCACGTCGGGCTTGAAACTTCGGGCCGCTTCCAGGGCCGCGAAGGCATCGTACGTCACCTGGACATCGTGGTGCCACAGTCTCAACAGCATGCCCATGCTCGTCGCCGCCGAAGTGTTGTCATCGACGACCAGGATTCGCCGCGGAGCCCCCGGCCCGGCCGCTGGTTCAGCGGCTGGTTGAACGACTGGCGGCCTGTCGGGCGATTCCTCCTTGAGTCGCGGTATTTGGATCACGAATTCGCTGCCGAG
>DATCFX010001045.1:0-1497 GCA_036509275.1 Pirellulales bacterium
CCTGGCCCGGCGGCGGCAGCACCAACTGGTTCGAAGCACCGTTGCCGCTGACAAACACACCGGTCGCCTGCATCGGGCTGAACAGCGACACCAGGCTCGAGCCCGTTGCGTTGGCGCCGGCGGAAAAGCTGATCGGGCCTCCGAAGGCGCTGATCGTACTGCCGAATCCGGTGTACACGCTTTGGCTTACGTCAAAGCCGATCGTGCCCTCATAGGACGTCAGGTCAGCGCTCACTTGCAGCACGGCCGGCATCAGCGCGGCGCCGCCAAACAACATGTCGCCATAGGTGACAATCGGCGTGTTCAACGCGATGCCGCCTTCGACGTTGGCCACCAGATAGCTGAGCGGCGTGTTGCCGCCAATGGCCGCATGGAACAACTGGATCGTGCCGCTGACGTTGGTATAAGCATGGCTGGTCGTAATGGTCAGGCCCGCCGGATTGCTGCCGGCATCGATGGTTGAATTGAAGGCGATATAACCACCGGCGGTGCTCGTCAGCGTCGTGTTCTCGAGCAGCGTCACCGGGCCGCCATAGTCCTGGGCCGAGCGGGTCAACACCGAGCCGCCGGCGAACTGGATCGGGCCGATTTCCACGTCCAGCGCTTCCATGTCGGGCGAATTACCCGAGCCGCCGACGGCGCCATGGAACCGCGTCAGCCCCGCCGTGATGCTGTGCAACGTGAACAGGCCGCCACTGCTGTCGATCGGGGAGTTGAAGCTGACGTACCCACCGGCGGTGCTGCTCAAGGTCGTGTTCTGCGTGATCGTTACCGGGCCGCCATAATACTCGGCCGAGCGGGTCGAAACCGATCCGCCCTCGAGCTGGATCGGGCCGATTTCCACGTCCAGCGCTTCCATGTCGGGCGAACTGGCCGAACCGCCGACCGCGCCTTTAAAGTCCGTCATACCGGCCGTAATCACGTGCAGCGTGTCCAGCCCGCCGCTGCCATCGACGGTCGAGCCCAAGGTAATCGCGCCGGCAGTACCGGTGCCGGTGCTCGTCAGCGTCGTTTCGCGGGAGATGGTCACTGCCCCGGCATAGTTCTGCGTGCTTACTGTCGCGATCGAGCCGCCGTCGATTTGGGTTGAACCGGCCTCCACATTTAGGCTTTCAACGCTCATGGCAGCATCGAATTCCGTAGCACCTTGAGTGGCGACGACGAGAACGAGATCTCCGTCCACCGCGGCCGAAAAAACCAGCTTCGTCTGGGCGGTCACGTCGATCGTGGGGTTCGTGCCGCCGCCCAGGATGCCGCCGAGCGTTAAGCTCCCCAGCCCGTCCAGGTACACGCTGCTGGGCTGGACCGTGGCCGATCCGATCGAAACGATTTGCTGGGCCGTATTCGCGTCGTCGGCGAACTGGATGCGGTTGCTGCTGGTGCCGATGGGCCCGTTCGTCAGCAGCGTCACCGGGCCGCCATAGTCCTGGGCCGAGCGGGTCAACACCGAGCCGCCGGCGAACTGGATCGGGCCGATTTCCACGTCCAGCGCTTCCA
>DATCFX010001046.1:0-2858 GCA_036509275.1 Pirellulales bacterium
TACGCGATGGAACTGGGATTAATGCTCAGCGTGCCCGTTCCGCCGACGGAAATGACCTTGAGTCCAATCCCCCAGCCGAAAAGCTGCTCGGTGCTTGTAGCCGACTCGTTGAAAACCGGAATGACCAGCGAGTCGGAGCCACCCGGCTGAGCGCCCCGGTCCCAGGTCAGGGTCAAGCCGGTTCCCAGTTGCAGCGTGTCCGCCAGGACGAGGCTTTCGGCCGGTGCGAGGAACCACACGATCGCCAACAGCACGTGCGACGCGCCGAGCCCACGCCGGGCGCCAGGTCCGATTTGATGATACGTGATCTTCATACGTCACGGGTTCCTAAAGTCGATAAACGCATGCGGGGCCCGCGCAGAAACACATGGTGGCCGGCGGTCGTGGACCACACGCGGTCGTGGGCGGCTGTCGCCAGGCTGGCGCGATTTCCCGGGCTGGAAGATTGCAGGGCCGGAACCGTCGTCGCGAAAGGCGATGGACTGGCTGCCGCGCCGCCGCCTGAGGTTACGAACGACCCGAGATCGGCCAGAGTGCCAGTGCCATCCGGCTCTTGGCTCTGCGAGTCATCAGCCAGCAGGTCAAAAACAACGTCGGCCGGGTTGGCCGGCGACGCAGCCGGTGCACTGGCAGTAGCTTTTGTGCTGGCGACGACGACGGTCGGGGCGGGAGCGGCGTTGGACGTGGGCGCGGAATCGACAACCATCGACCCGAGATCCGCAACGTCTGCGGTACTCGGCAGTGACGCCACGCCCACGCTCATCGGGGCGGCGCCCTGTGCATTGATTGCGACTACTGCGACCGCCAGGTTTGAGGCGGGGTCGGCCGCAGGCGAAGGCGCAAGGCTGGCAGCATCGACTGCCACTGCAATCGAGTCGATCGCAACAGGCACCAGAGCAACGGACGTTGCCATCGCCGGCAGTGCTAGGACCGACTGGGCGTCGGCGGCCACGCTTGCCGTTCCATCAGGCGTCGCCACGCTGGATGACACCACGCCGGGCGATGCGACCGTGCCCGAGGCGACATTTACCGAGTTCAGCTCCGCTTCTGCCTTCTCGACAGTCGCTCCAAGCACTTCGGGGACACTGGCCGCCGGAGTTTGGACGGCCGGTGACGGCTGCGCCACCGGATCGGCAAAGAAGGAGATCGCGTTGCCGACCTGCAACTTCGTTAACAGGACGTCGGAATTGGTAATGCTGCCCGAACCGTCGGTATCTTCGCGGTAGTTGTAGCCATCGACCGTGGTATTGCTCCCCACGGCACTTTTTTCGAACAACAAATCGCCATTGGTCGTACCGGCACTGTTGTTTTCGTCGCCGGGCACCACGTAGAACGTGAAATTGAAATCGCCGCCCGGCGTGCCATCGCCGGAGCCGATGCTGAACCGCGTGGTCGATGTCGCCCAATCGCCGTCCAAGGCAAGACCATTGTTCGTGGCGGTAATGGCCGATGCATCGAGGTTTAGCAGGTACTTATCGGCCGGAAGGCTCCCCGACAAGACCCACGTGGCTACGTGCGTCGTGGAATCGTAGCTGAAGCCGGTCACGCTCGGGGCCGATGGCCCATCGCTGGAGCCGACCAGCGTCAAGTCGCTGGACACGATGTTCACATCCGTGTTGAACTCGACGCGGAGCGTATCGATGTTCGACCAAGGCAGCGTATCGAGTTGATTGGAACCCGAGCCCAGTTCATACCCAAGTTGATCGTCGGCCAAGCCCAGCCCCTGGCCATCGAGATACTGGGTGAACGCACTCTTCCATTGGCTGCCGCTGGCCAGCACGCCGATCACCTGCGGGACGGCGTAGAGGACGTTGGTCGTGGCGGTCGAGATCGCCTGATCGCCCAAACCGTCGCTGAGCGTGGCAGTGTTGGCCAACTGCGTGCCGCCGGACAAGCTGCCGCTAATGGAGACCACGATGGTGAACGTGGCCGTATCGCCGACCGACAGCGTGGCGATGGTATCGCTCACCTGGTTGCCGCTGGCCGCGAGCGTGAAGTTCGGGCCGGAAGCCTGTGTTTGCGAGATCAAGGTTTCGCCGCTGGGCAGCAGATCGTCGAGCGAGACGCTTTGCGCATCAACCGAGCCGGTATTGCTGACCGTGATCGAATAGGTCAGGTTCTGACCGGCCACGACACTCGCGGCGGCCGAGTTGGTCACGGTCAAATCAGTCAGGGCCAAGCCTGACAGGGCGAACAAAGTACCGGCGCCGATGCCGCCTTGCGAAGTGGTTCCGTAGAGTGTCGAGCCGGCGAGCGTGAGGCCGGCTATGGGGTCGGCGCCGTTTACCAGCGAAAACGAATACAACATTTGGAAACCGGCACCGTTTGTGCCAATCGAGAAGATCGTGCCGTCGTAGTTATTGCCACCGTCGTCCGCCGTGCCGTACAACGTCGAGCCGGCCAGCGTGAGGCCAGCTGCGGGGTAGAAGCCGTCGTTACCCGAGAACGTGTACAGCGTCTGGAAGCCGGTGCCGTCGGTGCTGATCGAGAAGATCGTGCCGTCGTTGTTATTGCCACCCTGTTGGGTCGTGCCGTACAGCGTCGAGCCGGCCGGCGTGAGGTTGGCTGTGGGATAGGCGCCGTCGGTGCCCGAAAACGAATACAGCGTCTGGAAGTCGGTGCCGTCGGTGTGGATCGAATAGATCGTGCCGTCAAAGTCGCTGCCGCCTCCTCGGGTCGTGCTGTAGAGTGTCGCACCGCCCAGCGTGAGGCTGGCCGAGGGATTATTGCCGTCAGTACCCGAGAACGAATGCAGCGTTTGAAAACCGGTGCCGTCGGTTTGAATCGAGAAGATCGTGCCTTCGGACTGGCTGCCGCCGTCCTCGGTCGTGCCGTAGAGCGTCGAACCGACCAGCGTC
>DATCFX010001047.1:0-9173 GCA_036509275.1 Pirellulales bacterium
ATAAACTCCCAGCCAACCAGCGCTCCGCTGGCGATCGAGCCTGCACCGGCGATCGAGGAGGAACTTGTGCTGTCCGAAGATCAACTGTCCGACGATCAACGACAAACGCTGCACCGTCTGGCCTGCCGAGCGGTCGTCGATGCAGTGCTAAGCCGGCCGACGAGCTCCCTGGAAAACGGCGCCCCGGAAAACCTCGATCTGGCCGGTGTCGAACCGTTGAGCGTGTGGGGCGCCTTTGTCACGCTCAAGCGGCAGGGCCACCTGCGCGGCTGCTGTGGCCACTTGGGCAAGACCATGTCGGCCGTCGAAGCCGTCCGCACGGCCGCGGCACGCACGGCGGTCGAGGACATGCGTCTGCCGCGCGTCAGCTCCGGCGAGCTGGAGTTTCTGGACCTCGACGTGACGCTATTGTTCGGTCTACAGCCGGTGCTGGCCGAGGGCGAGGCCCGGGCCGAGGGCATCGAGCCGGGCCGGCATGGCCTGCGTTTGCAGCGCGGGCAGGCGGCCGGTTTGTTCCTGCCGCAAGTAGCCCGCGAGCACAACTGGGATGTGCAGACGCTACTGCGCGAGTTGTGTGCCAAGGCCGGTTTGCCCACCAATGCCTGGAAGGAGCCGGACGTGCAGCTTTGGACATTCGAGGGGCTAGAAATCCCGGCTGCCCTGGCCGAGGGTTATGCCTTATCCGAGTTGCCGCCGCCGCCCGGCGGATTCAATGCCCAGCAGATGCAGGCTTTGACTGAACATTGCCAGCGCAACCTGGCGGCGCTGGCGGCCGGTGCGGTGGCCTTGTACTACTTGCCTGGCGGGCCGGAGGGCATGGTCAACGGCGCGAGCCTTACGCTGTTTGGTCCCGAGGGCAATGAGATCGTTGCGGCCGCGCAGTTCGAGTTAGTGCGGGCCCTGCCGCTGCAAACGACCGTCTTTCAATTAGTCGAACGACTGGCCGCGTCGATCGGCCGGCAGCCGGCCGGCGTCGTCGAGCGCTGCCGTTTGCAGCTCGTCGTGTTTGGCGATCCGGCGATGCACGGCCCGGCCAGCAGCCCGGACTTGCGGGGCATCGACGGTTCGCGGCGCGCCGTGATCGTTTCGCATCGCGGTCACATGAGCTGGGCCTATGAGCCCCAGTTGCCGCCCGACGAGCGGCTGGAAGCGGCGCTGGCGGCCGGCGGCATCTACGAGCTGCAAGCGGCCAACGTGTTCAGCCTGGCGGCGGCCACAACGGCCGATAGCGCTGGCGGCAGCACGGCGCCGCGCGCCATTGCCGGCAAGCAGGCACGCCCGGCGGCCGTGGCGGGCACGTTTTATCCCGGCACCGCCGCCGAGCTCGAGCGCGATCTCGATCAACTCTTCGCCGGCCTGCCAACCGAGCGCCGGCCGTGTTCGGCCGTGATGCTGCCGCACGCCGGGTATCGCTTCTCGGGCCGGATCGCGGCGCAGACGCTGGCGCAAGTCGAGATTCCCGAGACGGTGATTGTGATCGGACCCAAGCACACGCCGCTGGGCGTGGATTGGGCCGTAGCCCCGCACGACGTCTGGCAATTGCCCAACCGCTCGATGCGTTCGGATGTCGAGCTGGCGCGGCGCCTGGCGGCGGCCATTCCGAACTTGCAACTCGATGCGGCCGCACATCAGCAGGAGCACGCCATCGAAGTCGAGTTGCCGCTGCTGGCCCGCCTGGCACCGCAGGCCCGGGTCGTGGGCATCGTGATGGGCACGGCCAGCCTCGAAGCCTGCCTGGAGTTCGGACGGATGCTGGCCGACGTGATTCGCGGCCTGCCCAAGCCGCCGCTGCTGGTCATCTCCAGCGACATGAATCATTTTGCGCCCGATCACCAAACCCGCGAGCTGGATGCCCTGGCCCTGGCGGCCTTCGACCGGCTCGACCCGTCCGAACTGTTCAACACCGTGCGGCAGCATCACATCAGCATGTGCGGCGTGCTGCCGGCGGTAGTGGTAATCGAAACCCTGCGTCGTCTCGGCCGCGCCCAGGTTTCGCACCAGATCAGCTATGCCACCAGTGCCGACGCCACCGGCGACACGAGTCGCGTCGTCGGCTACGCCGGAGCGATCATCGAGGGACTATGAACGAGTTGCCGGCCGATGAAAACGTTCCCGCCGCCAAAAAACGCGGCCTGCGCAGGCTGATCGAGCTTTGCCCGGCGGCGATCATCGCCCTGGTGCTGGCGGTGGCCGCGCAGGTCGACGCGCAGGCGTTTGATTGGGGCGCATACATTGTCCCCTTCGTGCCCTTTATCATCGGTGCCGTCCAGCGGACGAACTTCCGGCATTTTCTCGTCGCGATCGTCTGCGGATTCGCGATGTCCGCGGTGCAGTCCGGCTTGCGCCATCTGGACATGCAACACGTGTATCTGCTCTCGTATCTCGTGTATCCGGCCACCGTGATGCTGCCGGTGGCCGCGATGGAATGGTGGCTGCGCGGGCGGCCGGGCAAGGTGCGGCTGGCCGCCGTGCTGGCGACGTCGCTGGCCGCGGCCTGCGTGTTTGCGATCGTGCAAACCTCGCTGGCTTGCACCGAAAAGACCCTATCCGTGGTCAGTCGCGACAATACCGTCACTTCCACGTACCCGCTCGCACAGCTCGTGTATATTCCGCTGGAAAGCGTGCTGCTGTGGCTGGCGATTCCGCTGGGCCTGGCGGCTTCCGACCGCCGCCGCTCGATCGGCTTGGGGATGTCGGCCGCGGCGCTGGTCTTGTATCTGGCCTGCTTCACGACGATCATCTTCGACGTTGCGCGGCGGTCGCTGGCAGGCCAGGGGCCATTTACCCGCGCGTCGGCCGCCGTGCTGCTTGGGCAGCGGGGAAACGACGCCGACATTGCCGCGCTGTGGCAGGCGGTCGAGACGGCCGATTGGGATGAACCGGTCTACGATCCGAACGATTATCGCCTGCGCTGCGTCAACCTCCTGGCCCGGCACGATTCGGCCGTTGCGGCGCAGCGGCTGGCGCGACTGCTGGAAGTCGAGAACCGGCGACAGCTTGCCAATGCCGTGGCCCCGCTGATGGCCCAACACCGCATCTACGAGGCCGTGCCGGTGCTGTTGCGGTTCGCGTGCTCCAACGGCGATACGGCCTGCACCGCCGCCTTGGAGCAATTGCGCGTGCCGCAGGCCGCGTATCCGCTGCTGTTCTGGGCGGCGGTTGACGAATCGTCCAAGTCCAAGAGCGAGGCCCTGCGCCAGGGCCACGCCAACAGTAGCGTTCCGACCGCCCAGCTCAAGGTCGCCGAGCGGCTCGAGAAAGAGCTCGTGGCCTTGCTGGGCGACGCCAAAGGCACCACGTTTGCCGCTTGGGAACAGCACTACCAGCTAGTGATTGACAAGCGCCCCACGCCGCTATCGAAGGCCCAGGCCGAGCAAGCCGATCGCGTGGTTCAGGCGTTCCGCCAGCTCTGGCGGCTCGAGGCTGTCTGGGGCGAGATCAAGCAGCACCGCGTCTATTCGCTGGCCATCGACAAGATGAAGGCCGCCGGCCTCTCGAAGCAGGCCGACCTGATCGAAGCCTCCGCTAAGGCCGACGCCAATCAGGCCGAAATCAAACTGCCTCCCAAGGGCACGCCGCTATTCGACGCGCTGGCGACCCTGGATCAATACATCGACCAGGCCCAGGCGGAAATCCAGGAGCCCAGGATCGATCTCGAAGCCACCGGCGTCGACGGACTCGAGCACTCAGTGGCCGAACTCAAGAACTGGTTGACAAAGCAGGCGGGAAGTGAAAAGGTGAAAGCGAAAAGTGAAAAGTAACGCGCCGCCCCACTCTTCACTCTTCACTTTTCACTTTTCACTTTTCACTTTTCACTTCCTCGGCGCTCCCGGCCCGCTCACGCCACCACGTCACTGGCCACCACCCCGGCCAGGTCGGTGAGGCGGATTTCGCGGCCGCTGTATTGATAGGTCAGTCGGGTGTGGTCGAGGCCCAGCAGGTAGAGCAGCGTGGCGTGCAGGTCGTTGATGTGCATCTTTTTGTCGACGGCCGCCAGGCCGTGCTCGTCGGTGGCGCCGTGTCGATAGCCGCCCTTGGTGCCGCCGCCGGCCATCCACATGCTGAAACCCTTGTTGTTATGGTCGCGGCCGTCTTTGCCCTGGGCGGCCGGCGTGCGGCCGAACTCGCCGCCCCAGACCACCAGCGTGTCCTTAAGCATGCCGCGCTGCTTGAGATCGGCCAGCAGGGCCGCGATCGGCTTGTCAATGGCGTGTGCGTTCTCCGTCAGCTTCGCCTTGAGATTGTTGTGCTGGTCCCAGTTGCCGATGCCCAATTCGATGAACCGCACGCCTTTTTCAGCAAAGCGGCGGGCCAGCAGGCATTGCCGGCCAAAGCGATCGGTGCCCGGCTCGTCGATCCCGTAGGCGGCCAAGGTCTCTTTCTTTTCGGCTGAAAGATCCATCACCTCCGGCACGGCGCCTTCCATTCGAAAGGCCAACTCATACGACTCGATCACACCTTCCAGGTCGGGGTTCACCTCGTCCTTGGCAAGCTGCTGGCGATTGAGGCTGCCCAACAGATCGAGCTGCTTGCGCTGCAACTTGGCCGTAAGCTGCGGGTTTTCGATGTTCGCGATCTGGCTGTTGCCCTTGCGGCCCACGTTGTCGATCTTGGTCCCCTGGTATGCGGCCGGCAGGAAGGCGCTGCCATAGCTCTGCGCGCCGCCGGCCGGATTGATCGTGAGAAAGCCAGGCAGATCCTTGTTCATCGTGCCCAGGCCATACAACACCCAAGCTCCCATCGAAGGCCGCACGAAGCGAAAATTGCCCGTGTGCAGTTGAATGGTCGCCTGCGGGTGGACGGCCACGTCGGTGTACATGCTATTGAGCAGGCACAGGTCGTCGGCGTGTTTTGCTAAATTCGGAAAAATATCCGGCAGCCACAAGCCGCTGCGTCCATGCCTGGCAAATTTGAAGGGCGAGGCCAGCAGCTTGCGGGCGCCCCCCTTCTTGCCGTCGACCGTCTTGCCGCTGTCCGATTGCAGCCGCGGTTTGTAATCGAACGTGTCGACGTGCGAGGGGGCGCCCTGCATGTAGAGAAAGATCACGCGGCTGGCTCGGGCTTTGAAGTGCGGTGCCTTGGCCCCCAGCGGTTCGACCGTCTGCGTGCCGGCCGCCCGCGCGCACAGATCGGCCAGCGCCAGGTAGCCGAAGCCGCAGGCGCTCGTTCGCAGCATTTGGCGACGTGACAGCGGCGGGTTCAAGAAATCGTTCGTCATAGCCAGTCCCAATTAGTACAAATATCGAAACTGACCGACGGCAAATAGCGTTTGGCAAAAACTGGTCCAAGCGGCCAGGTGTGGGGCGCGGTGCCCGGCGGCTTCGAGCGATTGGCGATATGCGTGCAGGTAGCGGAGCACGCTGACCCTTTCGATTTCGGTGGGCAGCCGGCCCAGGCACAGGCGGTAGGCGAAGTCGACCCGGCCGGCGGGGTCCAAACCCTCCTGCGCGAGCACGCGCTTGGCCAGGACTTCCGCCTGGTGCAGCACAAACGGATTGTTCAGCAAGTACAGCGCCTGGGTCGGCACGTTGGTCACGTCGCGCCGGCCCACGATCAGATTCGGATCCGCCATGTCGAACACCTGCAACGCGTCGGGCAGCAGGTTGCGGACGATCGGCAGGTAGACGCTGCGCACGGCAGCAAATTGCGCATCGGTCAGGCCCCGCGCGCCGAACAGTTGCTTGTTCTTCAAGTCCATCACGGCCGAACCGCTGGGCCGCGTGAGGTCCAGCTCGCCGCTGGCCATCAGCATGGCATCGCGGATTTCTTCGGCATCGAGCCGGCGGCGCTCCATCCGCCACAACAACCGGTTGCCAGCATCCCGCTGGTAGTTCGTTGCATCGTGATCGCTAGCCAGTTGATACACGCGACTGAGCACGATCGAGCGAATCAAATGCTTGATCGACCACTTTTCCTCCATGAACCTCACGGCCAGCGTGTCGAGCAGTTCGGGGTGGCTCGGCTCCTCGCCCAGGGCGCCGAAATTATCCACCGTTTCGACCAGCCCGTGCCCCAGCAGGTGTTCCCACACGCGGTTGACCATGACGCGGGCCGTGAGCGGATTGTCGCTGCTGGCAATCCAGCGGGCGACTTGTAGCCGGCCGCTTTGCCGGGGCGGAATGTGCGAACCCTGCACCGTCTTGAGCACGGTCAACACGCCGCGCGGAACTTCCGGACCCTTGTTAGTCAGCTCGCCGCGGTTCAGCACTGAGCAATTTGCTGGCGACGGCGACTCGGCAACTCCCATCACAAAGTCGGTATAGGGCGACGGCGCGGCGTGCAGCTCTTCGAGCTTGTCTTCGAGCCTTTTGATTTTGGCGCGGGCTTGCTTGCGATCGACCGTGGGCGCCGTGGGCGACGGCCGTTTGCGACGCTTGCCTTTGCCAAAACTCGACGCCTTGGGCGACGCGGCCTTGGTTTGTTTGCGCAGCGTGGCAAGCTGCGCCTGCACGCCGGCAATCTCGTTCTGCCGGGCCTGCTCCTGCTCGACTTCCTTGGCCGAGACCTGGCTGCGAGCGGCGGGATCGGTCAGCTTGAGCAGCCGGTTCTCGTCGGCATACTTGGTGCCCGGCGCCACGCCCGAGAACGTGTTGGTGCTGTGAAACACGCCGGCCAGCGCATAATAATCGGTCGTGGGGATCGGGTCGAACTTGTGGTCGTGGCAGCGTGCGCAGGCGACGGTCAGCCCCATGAAGGCGCGGCTCATCACGTCGATCTGATCGTCCACCTGATCCATCCGAAACTGCTCCGGCTTGGTCGCGGCGACCCCCTTGGGCCCGATCGCCAGAAAGCCGGTCGCGATCAGCAGGCGGTCCTTGTCGGCGGCGTCTTTGGCCGGCAGCAGGTCGCCGGCCAATTGCTCGACGATGAAGCGGCTGTAAGGCTTGCCGCTATTGAACGCAGCGATCACGTAATCGCGGTAGCGCCAGGCATAGCGATACGGAATGTTGCGTTCTTTGCCGGTCGATTCGGCATAGCGAACTACGTCGAGCCAATGCCGGCCCCAACGCTCGCCAAATTGCGGCGAGGCCAGCAGCCGATTGACCACCGTGGCCAGCGCCGTCGACGAGCGGTCGGCGACAAATGCGTCGATCTCCGCGGGCGTCGGCGGCAAACCGGTCAAATCGAACGTCACCCGGCGAACGAGCGTCACGGGGTCGGCATCACCGACCGGCCGTAGCTTTTCCTGCTCCAGGTGGGCGAGCACAAAGCGGTCGATGTCGGTCCGCGGCCAGGCCGTGTTCTGCACCACCGGTGCCGGCCATGCCTGGGGAGGCTGGAAGGCCCAATACTTGCGAGCCTCGGCCAGGTCGATCTTGTTGCGAGGCTTGGCCGCCTTGCCGGCGCGCGGGTCGGGAGCGCCCATCTCGACCCAACGCACAAAGTTCTCGATCACCTCGTCGGGCAGTTTGCCGTCGGGAGGCATTTCCAGTTCTTCGTAGCGAATCGCCTCGACCAGCAGGCTCTCGTGCGGCCGGCCCGGCACGACGACGGGACCCGAATCGCCGCCTTTGCGCAGCCCGGCGCGCGTATCGAGCAGCAGGTGACCCTTGGCCTTGGCCGCATCGCCGGAATGGCACGAGTAGCATTTGTGCGTCAGCACCGGCCGAATCTTCTGCTCGAAGAAATCGACCTTGTCTTTTGATAATCGCTCGGGCGCTCGGGACGCAGCGTGGCCCGCGCCGACAAACAGCCAGGCAGCCGCAATCACGGCCAGCAGCGGCCACCCCACGACCGCTGGGGCCAGTACGCGGCGAGCAAGGGCCATCGGACGGTCCCTTCCACTAGACCGCTGCCAGCCAGGAGCCAACTCCGGGCACGGCGCGGCCGAATCCAACATCACAGCTTGACGATGAATTATGGCTGATTTTCTGGCAGCCGGGCAAGCAAATGCGTCAGCCCGCTAAAACGCCCCCACCCACTCGGCGCCTTCGAACGCGTCCGCTACTGCCGGTTATGACGCCTAGCACGCCGCTCGATGCTGACCCCCGCTGCCGCTGGTCCGCACGCCTGCCCGATGGATGTACGCATGCCGGCCAAGCGAAGTTCAAGGCGCCGGTTTGACCGAGCCCGCAGCCCAGCCGCGTTGCACCACGAGGGCGCCGCGTCTAAGGCCTACGGCTGCTACGGCTGTTGTTGTTTGTCAAAGGCGGCGGGCGGAGGCGGCGCGGGCGGAATGTCGATGTCGGCCGGCTCGCCGCCTTCGGACGCGAAAAAATCGACAAGCCTATAAATTCCCATCGCGAATACCGCTAAGATCGCCGCCACCAGCAAGAGGCGAAGCGCGCCCCAACCGCCTTGCTTTCCCCCCATAGTAACCTCCCATTCTGGCGTGCAAGTGCATGGGCGTATGTTGCGCTCTCATGCCACGTATTTGTAAATGTCGTCGAACTGCCGAACGTGCGACGGCGCAGGTCGCGCCGCTGGTTCGTGCGGCTAAAACTTTGCTGACTGCCGTGGTCGTTCTGACTGTATCAAGTATTTTAGGCGTCGGAAAAAACTTTCGCCAATTTTGTGACAAATTGCTCGACAGCCGCTCGGGCCGTTCGATAACCTAGCCGTATTGTTATCGCCGCCAAGCACAGCTCTGCACCGGTAACTGAAGCGTTCTCAGTAACACGGCGTTCGCCTACACGATGGAGGCAGGGAAGAGCATCCCTGGGCATACATGTCGTCAAGCTACATTGATTCCAGCAGCCAGTCGCGCGACAATCTTCACGCGGTTGCAAACGGCTCACATTCGACAGGCAAGACCTGGCCCGATCTGTCACTCGACAGTCTGTATGAACGGCTCTATTCTTCCTCGGAGCCGAAACACGTTCACGCGGCCATGGACGATCTGTTCATTGGCTTGCGGAATATCAAGTTGAGGTGTTCGCCAGCTGAATGGACGGCCCTGGTCGACCAGTGCCGCCGGCACCCGTTGTGCCAACTGGTACACGAAGACCCCTTTACGTTCAGGGCCTCGAGCAAACCGCGCGGCTACGCCGGCGACGCGGTGATGATGGATTTCATCTACGGGCGCGAGGAACAATGGCAGCCGCCGCCGGCCAGCCCGCTGGGTGCCGCTATCTTCGACTACACGACCGCCGCGCCGGCTTCGGAGGGGGTGCGTGCGCGTCGGGCGTTTATCGCCTCGCACATCGATCGACTGGCTGAGGCGACACATCGCC
>DATCFX010001048.1:0-3423 GCA_036509275.1 Pirellulales bacterium
GACGATGGCCGCATCTCCAGCGCAGCGCGCCCGCAATTGATTTCACTGGCTGCCGGCGCCACGGCCATCGGCATCGGTCCCGGCCTGGGTCAATCGCCCGGTTTGGCTGCAATGGTGGCCTGGCTGTTTGGCAATGTTTCACAGCCGATAGTTTGCGACGCCGACGCGCTCAATGCGGTGGCGCGTCGTCCGGGTTTGCTGGGCCAGCAAGCCGGACCGCGTATTCTCACGCCGCATCCCGGCGAATTTCGCCGGCTCGTGCCCGGCGACAAGCATACGCCGCGCGAAGAACTGGAGGGCGAAGCCCGGGCGCTGGCCGAGCAAACTGGCGTGGTCGTCGTGCTCAAAGGGCACCGCACGCTGATTACCGATGGCCGGCAATCGGCCCATAACACGACCGGCAATCCCGGCATGGCCACCGGCGGCACCGGCGACGTGCTGACCGGCATGATCACGGCGCTTGTCTGCCAGGGGCTTTCGCCCTTTGATGCCGCGCGGCTGGGCGTGTACCTGCACGGGCTGTCCGGCGACCTGGCCGCCGCCGAGCTGGGGCAGGTGTCGATGATCGCCAGCGATCTGATCCGGTTTCTGCCGCAAGCGTTCCGGCAGCACGCGGCGCACGAGCAACCACCCCGCAGCGATCGCGATTGATGAGCGGACTCGAAACCAATCCCTTCACCTTGCTGACATTGATCGCCGCGCCGGCGATCCTGACCAATGCCTCATCGGTAATGGGGCTGGGAACCAGCAACCGCTTTGCCCGGGCAGTCGATCGCATCCGCGCGTTGTCGTCCGAGATTCAAGGCGACCAGGACCTGCGCGACCACATCCGCTTGATGCGAATCCGGCAGTTGCACTATGCCCAGCGGCGGTCGCTGCTGCTGGTGCGGGCCTTGTCGGCCTTCTATGTTTCGGTCGGCTCGTTTGCCGGCGCGAGCCTCGTCTCGCTGCTGGGGGCCGGCTTCTACGTGCTGGGGCACGACTTGCTGCGGCACGTCGCCTTGATCGTGGCCTTCTGCGCGGGGTTGGCCGGCGTCGGCGGCCTGGTTGTTGGTTGCGGCCTGCTGGTCTTCGAGACGCGGCTGACGCTGCGCATCCTGGCCGAAGAAACGGACAACCTCGTCAGCAGCGCCGACGCGCCGCGATAAACCGGCAATGTTCCTTCGCGCCCTAAGCCCACCGACTGCGGTCGGTGGGGGCACAGCCGCCACTACGGTTTCCAGCGCAGCTTCAGAATGCCGGGCGTGGCGGCGAGCTGATCCAACACGGCGGGCGGCCGCGTGTCGGCTAGCCGGCCACGCCACGCCACCACGCAGTCGAGTCGAAGTTGCCGCGAAGCCGTGGCATACACCAGCGCCGCCGAGCGGATGCCCATCCCGGCGGTGGTCAGCATTCCACGAAGTTCTTCTTCGGTCGGGCCGGTGTCGTCGACGACCAGCAGCAGCCGGCCGGTTTTTTCCTGCTGCATGTATTGTTCGACCCACTTCAACACGGTGAGCACGAAAAAACCAAACACCGCCAGCGTCATGCCCAGGCCGAGTTGTCCGCCGCCGATGACCAGGCCCATCATCGTGACATACCACAGTGTGGCGGCGGTGGTCACGCCTTGAATGCGATCGCCGCGGCGCAGGATGGCGCCGGCCCCGATAAAGCCCATTCCGGACAGAATGCCCAGCGGAAAGCGCATCAGATCCATCACGATGAACGAATCGGGCGCCTTGTGATGGGTGGGGAGCAGCAGGTTGGCCTCGATCATCGAGGCGCTGGCGGCCAGGCAGACCAGCAGTGTGGTGCGCAGCCCGGCTGGCCGTCCGTGCTCGCCGCGATTGAAGCCGATGATGCCGCCGGCCAGCACGGTCAGTGCCAAGCGCAGCGCGACATCCGACCATTCGAGGTGCAGCGGCATGCCGCTTAGCTCCATTTGACTTCCCAACCGGGCCGGTACGATTTGGTCAGCAGCGCATTGGCAGCCGTGGAGTTGGTGATCTTCAGCGCGGCCGAGTCCCACTCGAGCGTCTCGCCGGGCGTGCGAATGGCCACGGTGCCCAGCAGCACTGTCTCGGTCAGCAGGCCGGCATAATCGAAATGCGACGTGGTTTTGCCCTCGCCGCGGCAGGCATCGGCCCAGGACGTGTAATGATTGACCTTGCCGACCTCCGGAAGTTTGTAATCGGCGAACCGGTCCGCCGGCAGCAGACGGGGCATCGCGTTGCCGTGCGGGATGAGCAGCGAGCCTTTTTCGCCTTTGACCAGCGAACCGGATCCCGGCAATTTGAGGCTCTCGGGCACGTCGAGCACCTCGCGCGGCGGCAGGTGCCCTTCGCCGTCGTACCAGGTGACGTGCAGCATCGGCTCAGCCGTGCGCTCGTTGCCGGGGAAGAGATATTGCACGGTCGATCGTTTGTACCAGGCGTCGTGGCCGAAAGCCGGGCTCTCGGCCCGAATCTCGCGCGGGGCCTTGAGGCCGACGGCCTTGAAAATCGGATCGAGGATATGGCAGCCGAAATCGCCCAACTGGCCGTTGCTGAAATCCTGCCAGCCACGCCAGTTGAACGGATGATAAATCTTGTCCTTGTACGGCCGCTCGGGGGCCACGCCCAGCCAATCGTTCCAATTGAGCGTCGAGGGTATCGGGTCGCTGCCAGCCGGCCGGCCGTCGGGCGGCAGCCATTTCATCGCTCCACTCTGCCAGGAGTGGACTTCTTTCACCTTGCCGATCGCGCCGTCGTGTACCAGCCGGACCGCCGTGCGATAGAACTCGGCCGACTGCATCTGGTTGCCCATCTGCGTCACCACGCCGGCCCGGCGGGCAGCTTCGGTTAGTTGCCGGGCCTCGAACACCGTGTGCGTCAGCGGCTTCTGACAGTACACGTGCTTGCCCAGTTGCAGTACGCGCATCACGATCGGCGCGTGCATGTGGTCGGGCGTCGAGACGATCACCGCGTCGATGTTCTGCGCTTCGTCCAGCAGCCGCCGCCAGTCCTGGTAGCGCTTGGCCGAGGGAAACTTCTCGGCCGCCCGTCCCAAGTGCGGCTGCGACTGGTCAATGTCGCACAAGGCCACGATCTCGACGTGCGGGCTGGTGGCCACCTGGGTCAGATCGCTCCAGCCCTTGCCGCCAGTGCCGATGCTGGCCACCCGCAGACGGCTGTTGGCCCCGGCCGCGCGCAGCCAGCCGCCGGCCGATAGCGGCGCCGCAGCGCTGACCGCGGCCAAGGTTTGAACGAAACGACGGCGAGAGATGGAGCGTGACATGCAAGAATTCTCCGGATTCGGTTCAAAAAGCCGCGACCGCTGGTCGCGGGCCGCGACCAACGGTCGCGGCTTTATGGAAGACGAATTTTCATTGTTTCGGCCGCAAAAATTTCACGCACATCGGCCGCGGCACGCTGGCGATCGAACCGGTGGGCTCGAGGCCGCCCT
>DATCFX010001049.1:0-1085 GCA_036509275.1 Pirellulales bacterium
CCCCCGCGATCCCTACCCCGGCTCGAGCCTCGTGGCCGATGCATTAAAATTCTTCATCGGTTCGCACGGCGCGCGGACGGCCGTTGTCGGCGACGTGCGCACGCCGGCGGCGCAACAAATGGCCGGCTTGCTGCTGTCGCTGGGCTACCAGGTGCAGATTGCCACGAGCAATCGCGAGCTGGTGCGGCAGGCAATTGCCACCTCCGACTTGGAACTGGTGCTCGTGGATCTGCTGCTGGCCAGCGAGTTGTCCGGAAAGGTCGTGCAGGACTTGCGACGCGATTGCCGTACGGCACACGTGCCGGTCGGATTGCTGGCCGCTGGGTGGAACGTCGCGGGCATCGACGAAGAATTGAACCGCGCCGACTTGCAGACAACCGAAACCATGATTGCCGACCGCGAGTCGCTGCTGGCAAAAACCAGCCAAGCGAATTATCCGCCCCCCACCAGCGCCATCAACGGAACGCTTCCCTACCTCGAGCGGCGGCGGACGGCATTGGAAACAACGTTGGCGCCGCGGGTCGAAACGCGGACCAAAATCCAGGCGCTCGCCTTGAACCAGGGCGGAACCCTCGCCCGCCGCGACCTGCGCACGGCGGCCGTGCTGCGTCCGCTGGACGAGCGTGCCATGCAGGCCGCGGTCGCGGCCTTGCGACAATTGGCGCCGGAGCAAGTGCCGGCCGACGAGCGTTTAGCCCAGAGCCGGCAAGCGCTTATCTGGCTGGCCGGCGACGGTGCAGCCGGCCGCGCCGAGTTGTATCCGCTGGTGCATTTCGAGGCGGAGTTGCTGGCTGCGCTCGCAGTGCCGGCGCTGGTCGATGCCGCGCTTCCGCTAATCGCCGATCTGGGGACGCCGGCCTGTCAGCAGGCCCTGGTCGAACTGGCCAGCGTGCCGGCCGCCGCAGTGGCTACCCGGCAAGCGGCCGCCGCCGCATTCGGCAAGAACGTCATGCAGCACGGGATTTTGTTGACGCATGCCCAGATTCTGCGGCAATACGATCGCTACAACGCCAGCGAAGGCCGCGACCTCCAGACGCAGACCGTGCTGGCGGCGATTCTGGATTGGATGGAGAAACACGCGGCGC
>DATCFX010001050.1:0-5298 GCA_036509275.1 Pirellulales bacterium
CCGCCAACGACGTGCAGACTGTAACCATCGCCAATGCGATCGGCGGTACTTTTTCTCTCTCCTTCAACGGTCAATCTGCAACCGGCATCGCCTATAACGTTTCCGCTTCGACCCTGCAGGCCGACCTACAGGGGCTCTCCACGATCGGCAGCGGGAACGTCACGGTCACCGAGACGAGCCCTAATTCGAACACCAACATTTACACGATCACGTTTACCGGAACGACCGGAACGCTGGCCGGCATCAGCCAGCCCAGCTTCACGATCAATTCCCTTTCTCTGACCAGCCTGGTCGGAGCTCCGGCTTCGATGGGTGTGTCAACGGTCAATCCGGGCGGACTGGCCGGCTCGGGCACGACGGTCGAAAACGGCGCGGCGCTGCAAATGGCTGGCGGAGTCACGGAGACCGGCGAGCAGCTCGTCCTCTTCGGCGGCGGCGTCAGTTCAACCGGCGCGTTGTCCGGCGATGCAAATAGCAATGCCTGGAACGGCCAGATCGTATTGAGCAGCAGCTCAACCGTCAACGTCGGCTCGGGCGGGATGCTGGCGATTGGCGACGCCATAAGTGGATCCAATAGTCTTACGAAAATCGGCACCGGCACGCTCGAATACACAGGCGTCAATCCAAACACGTACTCCGGAAACACCGCCGTCGACGACGGCACGTTGCTGCTCAACAAGACGGCAGGCGCCACGGCCATCGCCGGTTCCTTGACGATTGGCAACGACGTCGGGCCCGGATCCGACCAGGTGCAAGTTGGCACCGCCGAACAGATCGCCAGCAGTTCCGCCGTGACGATGGCCAGCACCGGCGTGCTGCAATTGCTCTCGAGTGTCGCGACGAGCACCACGCAGGCCGAGCAAACCGTGACGGTCGCCGGTTCCAGCGGCAACTTCACGCTCACTTTCAATAGCTATACCACGCCCAGCATTCCGTTCAACGCCTCGACCGCGACCGTGCAGACCGACCTGCAGAACCTGACAAGCATCGGCAGCGGGAACGTCTCGGTGACCGGCACTCCAGGCAATTACGTTGTGCTGTTCACCAGCACGCTGGCCAACGCGGCTGAGCCGCAAATGAGCATCGCCATTGTCAGCGGCAGCAGCATCGGCACCGACAAAGTCAACGTGATCTCCACTGGTGGCGAACTGGGTCAGCAAACCATCGGCGCCCTGACAACCACCTCCGGCGTTTCCGCTAGCTCCAGCATCTCTCTGGCCAGCGGCACCACCTTGGCCTTAAACGGCAGCGTAACCGTGAATACGGGCATTGCCGGCTCGTCGGCGGCTGCTCCCAGCGTAACCATCAGCGGCGGCACGCTGGCCCTAGCTCCTCAAGGCAGCGCTACCGGCCGCACGTTTACGGTCAATCAAAGCCCCATGCCCGTCAACCTGGTGATCAGTTCGACCATCGCCAACGGCGTTTCGGGCGCTGCCAGCGGCTTGACCAAAGCGGGCACCGGCCGCATGGTGCTCAATCCCACGAGCGGCAGCAACACGTTCACCGGCGCGGTGACGGTCTCGGCCGGCGAGCTGAACTTGCAGCAGTCCGGTGCGCTGGACGCCGTCAGCGGTACATCGGTTACCAGTGGCGCGGCGCTGGAGATGACGACCAGCGTCACCAGCAGCGCCTGGCTCACGCTCAACGGCACCGGCATCAATAATACTGGCGCCCTGCTGGATACCAGCGGCAATGACACGTGGACCGGCAATATTGCGCTGGCCTCGGCCAGCAACGTTGGCGCCGCGTCCGGAACGACGCTCACCATTAGCGGCGTGATCAGCGGGGCGGGTGCGCTGACCAAGATCCTGCCCGGCACGCTCGTTTTCGGCGGCTCGACGGCCAATACGAACACCGGCACGACCACGGTGGCCGAGGGCACGCTGCTCTTGAGCAAGCCGTCGGGCATCGATGCGATTGCAGCGGGCGGATCGCTGACGGTGGGCAACGACGCTGGCGGCGCCGACAGCGACCTGGCACAGTTGACGGCCGCCGGCGAAATCGATCCCGGCGATTCCGTCACGATCGACAGCACCGGCCAACTGGATCTCAATGGCTTCAACCAGACCCTGACAAATGTGACCATGGAGTTTGGCCCGACGCAAAGCGGCCTGCTGAGCACCGAATCCGGCACGCTTTCGCTCACCGGCAGCCTCACCGACAACCTCACCTTCAACTCGATCGGCACGGTGGCCACCGGCGGTCCCGCGGCCACGATCAGCGGCAACCTGGCGTTGGGCTCGAGCTCGATCACCCACACGTTCACGGTCAACACGGGCACCGCACTGGATAACGCCCTGATTTCGGCCACGATCACCGGCACCGGCACGGTGACGAAATCCGGCGTCGGCACGCTGGCGCTCTCGGCCAACAACACGTCCGGCTGGTCCAGTCCCATCACGCTCAATGGCGGCACGGTGGCCTTGGGCAACAGCGGCGCTCTCGGCACCGGCACGCTGAGTGTGGCGGCGGCTACCACGCTGCGCGGCGACGGCACCGCCATCACGCTAGCCAATAACATCACGTTTAGCGGAAGCTTCACGCTCACCATCGGCGGCACCCAGAACTTCACGCTCAGCGACACGATCAATGCTTACTCGTCCGCTAGCTCCACGCTTTCGGTCGCTTCTGCCGGCAGCACGTCAGTGGGCAACATCGTGACTGCCTCGGGAGAAACCTTCTTCATCGACACGAACTTCTATTCCAATGCCACCTTGGCCGGCACCGTGAGCGGATCCGGCAACTTTGAAAAGGCGAATCTTGGATTATTGACCGTCGGTGCGACCGGTGTGTTCAATCTCACGACCAGCGTCTTCATCTTCGATGGCGTGCTGGCGGTCTCCAATTCGTCGGCCTTCAATTCCACCGCGAACATCGAGCCTTCCAGCGGCGGCGCGCTTGACATTTCCGGCAACCAGACTTTCACCAACAAGCTGACTCTCTACAACGAGAGCACCATCGACTCCGGCTCCGTCGGGTTTCTGACCGGCGCGCTGCGCAGCACGAGCGGCAATAACACCTGGGGCGGCAACGTCGTGCTGGCCGGCGTCTCGGCCGCCGTCAACTACATCGGCGTCGACAGCGGACTATTGACCATCAACGGCACGATCAGCGAGTCGGCCACCGGCTCGGGCCTGGCCAAGGTCGGCGCCGGCACGCTCGTGCTGGGCGGCTCGTCGTCCAACACTTACACGGGTTTGACGACCGTTTATCAGGGCACGCTGCAACTGAACAAAAGCGGCTCGGCCAACGCCATCGACTCCGGCGGCGTGACCGTCGGCGACGGCGGCGACGGCCACGACAGCGATGTATTGCAGTGGGGGCCCGCCAGTGGCACCGCCGAGCTCGGCTCCACCGTCAGTGTCACCGTCGGCAGCACCGGCCTGCTGAACATGAGCACGTACTCGGTCAGCGCGACAATCTACAATTTGACGATGAACACGGCCTCGGTTTCCAGCGCCGACGTTCAAACGGGTTCGGCCCTTCTGACGATCGGCGCTAGTGAATTCCTGGCCGTCAACTCGTCCGGCGCCACCGACGCCAACAGCCCCGCCGCCACGATCAGTGGCAATCTTAGTCTTGGAACCGGGGCGATCTTCGATGTCAGCTCGAGTCTGGTCCCGTCCACTGCCGACGACCTGGTTGTCTCGGCCGCGACGAGTGGCAATGGGCAGGGCGACGGAATCGCGTTGGAAGTGATTGGCGGGGGGACGATGGCGCTTACCGCCGCAAACACTTATTCCGGCACGACCGATGTATTGAGTAGTACGACGCTGGCCCTCAGCGGCGGCGGCACGGATCCCAATACGCAAATGTGGATCCAAACGGGAAGCACGCTGCTGTTGGACAATCAATCTGCCGCCGCGCTGAACAACCGTTTGGGCAGCTCGGTGGAAGTGCTTCTCAGCGGCGGAACCTTCGACTATCTCGGCGCGCCCGGAGCAGCTTCGAGCGAATCGATCGGCACCTTGCAAATCACCGGCACGGACAGCGTAATCGAGTCGACCGTGAGCACGACGCCCGGCTCGTCAGTCACGATCACCGCCGCCTCGCTCTACCAAGCGGCCACATCCGGCATTTATCGTTTCGCCGGCATTGGCGCCGACCTTGGCTCGGCCAGCAATCAGCTATTGTTCACAGCAACGCCGACGTTGACCGGCGGCATCATCCCCGACGCCGTCCTCGAGGATTCTTCCGGCGTGGACTTTGCCAGCTACGGGGTCAGCGGCATTGCGCCGGCCAGCTATGTAACGAGCCTGACCGGCGCCGGGCCGACCAGCAACGTCAAGCTCTCCTCGAACCAAACCTTGAGCAGCCCACAAACGGTTAACGCCATTCTGTTCGCCGGTCCCAACGTCGCGGTCAACGTCGGCGCGAACACCTTGAGCGTGGCCAGCGGCGCCATTGCCATCGAAGCCTCGGGTGACGCAATCTCCGGCGGCACGCTCGCGTTGGGCACCGAAGGCATCCTTGATGCCGAGTCCGGAGACAATCTCACGATCTCCAGCGGCATCACCGGTGGTTCCGGCCTGCTGAAGACCGGCGCCGGCACGCTGACACTCACCGGCAATAACGGCTACACGAATGAAACCTGGGTCAATGCCGGCGTGCTGAACGTGCAGAACGGCCTCGCGCTGGGACCGAGCGGCAACACGACGGACGTCCTGAGCGGTGCCGGGCTCCAAGTACAAGGCAACATCAGTGTTGCCGGCTCCCTTGTGCTGGCCGGCACCGGGCCAAGCAGCAATGGTGCCGGAGCACTGCAAAACGTCAGCGGGACGAACACTTGGGTCGGTTCGGTCACGGCCTCCGGCGGTGGCGACGTCGGCGTCACCAACGGTCAGCTCACTCTCAATGGAGCAGTCACCTCGGGTGCCCTCGTCCAGGTTGGCACTGGAATTCTGCAAATCGCCGGCTCGGTTGCCAACACGACTCTGAATCTCACCGTCAACAGCGGCACGCTCGAGCTTAACGACTCGGCCGGCTCGGCGCTTAACGGCGTTCTCAAGGTCGGAGACGGCGTCGGCACGGCGCAGGTCGTCATGATGGCTGCCTCGCAGTTTTCAAGCACCTCGTCGATCGCGGTGGTCAACACAGGGGCCATCAATCTAGCCGGCTACAGTCAAACGCTCACCTCGTTGAACATTAACGACGGTTCGGTGATCAACTCCGGCTCCGGCGGCACGCTCACGCTCACTTCCGGCACCTTCCCCGTCGCATTCGTCGGTGGCACGCTCAACACTGGCAGCGGAACGCTGGCGCTGACGGGATTAAACGCCACGATCGCGGTAAACACGG
>DATCFX010001051.1:0-3688 GCA_036509275.1 Pirellulales bacterium
GCTGGCCATGGCGCGCATCACCGGATCGATGTGCCGGAAAAACCGCTGGTAGGCCGCACACAGATAGTTCAATCCCGGCTCGCCGTCGGGCGTGTGCAGAATCCGGTTTTTCGGACACTCGCCCTGACACGCAAAACGCACGTCGCACTGCCGGCAGTAGCCCGGCAACGACGTTTCCTTGGCTTCGCCGAATTGCCGCTGACGCGGACTGTCGGCCAACTCGACCAGCGGCAACTGATGGATATTCCCCAGCCGATAGTCGGGCTCGACAAAATGATCGCAACTATAAACGTCGCCGTTGTGCTCGATGGCCAGCGCCCGGCCGCAGCGGCGGCGAAACACGCACAGCGACGGCTCGCGTCCCAGCCACATGGCCAGTGCTTCGTCGAAAATCTGCACAAATACCCGGCCGACGTCGTGATAGACCCACTCGTCGAAAATGCCTGTCAAAAACTCGCCATACTGCTCGGGCAACACGCTGCGCTCGTGGACCAGGTCGGCCGGCTGGGCGCCAACGCTGGCGCGTGCTGAGTTGCCCAGCGGCTCGACCAGCGGAATGAATTGCAGGTGCCGCACGCCGGCTTGTCGAAAAAACCGGTAGATCCGTCGGCCGTGATCGCCGTTGTGCCGATGCACGACCACCAGCACGTTGTACTCGACCTGGTGCCGCTGGAGCGCTTCGAGCCCGCGCCAGGCGGCCGCAAAGGTTGGGCGTCCTTGCTTGTCCACGCGATGGCGATCGTGCAGGTCGGCCGGCCCGTCCAACGAAATGCCGATTAGGAACCCGTGCCGCTTAAACAGCTCACACCAGCGATCGTCCAGCCGCAGGCCGTTGGTTTGCAGCGTATTGGCACAGCGCCGGCCGGGCGGCAGATAGCGCTGTTGCAATGCGACCACTTCTTCGAAGAATCGCGGATCCAGCAGCGTCGGTTCGCCGCCTTGCCAGGCGAATACAATTTCGCCAGCCGCCTCGCACTGGGCTTCGATATATTGCCGGACGAACGCGTCGAGCGTCGCCGGTCCCATCCGCCACGTCGCGCCCGGATAGAGCCGCTCTTTGTCCAGATAGTAGCAGTAGGCACAATCCAGGTTGCAGATCGGGCCAATCGGCTTGGCCATCACGTGCAGCCCAGCCGCGAGCCGCTCGCTGCAGGTGCCTGACTCATTTCCCGGCGCGACGCCCGACATAAGCAAGTCTCGCGGTTATTCGCGCACGCTGGGTTTGTCGCGGCCGGGAAAATCGCTGGGCACGCTCGCGTCGAGCACTTTGCCGCTGGCGGCCCATTGTGTACCGCGTTGGTAGGTGACGATAAAATCGACCGACTTCATCGCCTCGGGACTATGACCGAGCGTCGTATGAAACACCCGCCCCTGGCCGTAGCTGATGGTCAGCAGCATCGGCTCGTGCTCGCCGGTGCCGCCGGTGGCCGGATCGGAATAAGCGGTGGCCAGCACGTCGATGTTCTCGGCCGGGCCACGCAACCGGTCGTAGAGTTCGTCGGGCGCGTGCATCCAGTTCGTTGGCAGGCCGGCGGTCACCGGATGCTGCGGGTCGCGGACAATCACTTCAAAGGCGTGCTGCTTGCCATGACTGCCGCCGCGGCCGGCCGACGTGTCGCGCACGATCTTGCCATCGCGAAATCGCAGGTACGGTCCCGACTTCTCGCTGCGGCCGCCCCAGCCGCCCAGCCCGATCATGCGATTGTATTCCGCCCATTTCCCAAACGCGTTGTCCGCGGCATGGACGATCACCAGCCCGCCGCCGGAGCGCACGAAATCGACCAGTGCCGCTTGCGTGGCCGGCGACCAATCCTCGCCGTTGTAATTCGAGACGACGACCTGGTGAGCCGCGAAGTCCGGCTTGAAGGCCTGCATATCGCCACCCTTGGGGGGCGACGTTGCGATCTCGACGATAAACAGCCCGGAATCCGCGAGATGCTTTTGCAACAGCGGGGTCGTGGCCTTCCAGTTGTGATTGTTCTGGCCATCGACAATCAAAGCCTTGAACTTCTCGGCGGCCGACAGTCCGGCCGACATGGCCAGGCTGACCGCGAGCGACAAAATCATGGCGAGCAAGCGCATGGGATAAAACCTTTTGGGCGGGCCGAAGGGGCGTGGTTCCGATGAATCAAGTCTAACCGCTGGACGCACGCCAAGAAACCGGCATCCGCGGGGTGGTTACCGCCCACCGTTTGGCTTGCCGATAGATTATGATCTGCTGGCTGGTGCATCGCAGCCGGTGGACAGTGCCCACTGCTGCGCGGTCCTCGTTTAAATCCATGTGTTCGCGGCAAAAGCTCGCTATGTCCCAACCGTCCGACTCGCAGCACGACGCTACTTGCACGTTTTGCAGTTGCCTCTGCGATGATATTCGCCTGCACGTCGAGTCGGACCAGATCGTGACGGCCGAGCGGGCCTGCCCGTTGGGGGAGCGCTGGTTTTTCTCGCACAACGCGCCGGCCAACGAGCCGGTCTGCCGGATTGCTGGCCAGCCGGCGGAACTGACGGCCGGCATCCGCCGCGCCGCCGAGTTGCTCCGGGCGGCCCGCTCGCCGCTGATATATGGCCTTTCGGCCGCCAGTTGCGAGGCGCAGCGCACGGCCGTGGCCATCGCCGATCGGCTGGGAGCCACGATCGACACGGCCAGCAGCGAGTTGCCCGGCCCGGTGGGGCTGTCGTTGCACGGCGTCGGCGAAGTGACCTGCACGCTGGGCGAAATCCGCAACCGCGGCGACCTGGTCATCTTCTGGCGTGGCAACCCGGTCCAAACGCATCCTCGGCATCTGGAGCGCTACAGCCTGCTGCCCGAAGGCATGCTCGTGCCGCGCGGACGAGCCGATCGGGTGTGCATCGTCCTGGACGAACGGCCCACGGCCACTAGCGCGCTGGCCGATGAATTTGTGCCCTTGCTGCCGGAGCGAGATTTCGAAACGCTCTGGACCTTGCGGGCCATCGTCCGTGGGCTGGAACTGGATGCCGATCGCGTGCTGCGCGAAACCGGCACCGAGTTGGCCATCTGGCAGCACTTGGTCGAGCGGATGCAGGCGGCCCGCTTCGGCGTGCTGCTGTTTGGTGACGAGTTGGCTCGCCAGCCGGGCGGATACCTGAATATCGACGCCCTATTCGCCCTCACGCGCGACTTGAACGCCGCCACGCGTTTCGTCTGCCAGCCGCTGCGGTCGGGCCAGAATATTGCCGGCGCTGACCAGGTGCTGACCTGGCAGACTGGCTTTCCCTTTGCGGTGAACTTTGCCCGCGGCTACCCCCGCTCCGACACGCAGTGGAGCGCCCGGCAAATGCTGGCCCGCGGCCAGGTCGACGCCTTGCTCCTCGTCGGCCCCGACCCAACCACCGATTGGCCCGCGTCCGTCACCGCCCGCCTGGCCGAAATCCCCACCATCATCATCACCTCCGAGTCGACCGCAGCCGCTCGCGACGCCACCATCTCGATCCGCACCGCCCCCTATTCCCTCAGCGGCTCCGGCACCATCCACCGCCTCGACGACATCGCCATTCCCTTAAGGCCCGCGCTGCCTTCGTCCTTTCCGGCGGATGTCGCCGTGCTCGAAAACTTGCTAGCGGCCTTACGATAGCGGGCCGCCGTCGTCGTAAAAAACGGTTCGAAGCGAGGCCGCATCATGCCGGAAATCAGCCGATTTTTCGGAATTGTCATTACGATGTATTATAA
>DATCFX010001052.1:0-6233 GCA_036509275.1 Pirellulales bacterium
CATGCCGTAGCCGCCGGACCCGCAGCAAGGCCCATAGTAACATCCGCAATAACATCCGCAGCCTCTTCCCCAAAAAGCCGACGCTTCCGTTGGGGCCAGAACAAAACAGCTGAGAAGGATCGCGCCTAGCACGATGCCGCGTCGAACAGTACGCATTTTTGTCCCCTTCTAATTCGAGACTATTCATTTCGGTCGAGCTCGGAACCGATCCATGCTCGCAATCGCTGTCATTTAATAGCGCGCCGCACCCATGTGTCCAGTATGTGGGGGATTTTCGACCTTCCAGGTAGCGAATCGACCGCGCAGGCTGGCATCGTTGCCATTGCTCGCTCGTGCGCTGATTGATCCAGTCGCCGTCGCCGAACATCAGCAGACCCGAATCAACGCCCATCCCCGCCCCGGCACCGATTACCAGTGCAGCGGCGCCGGCAATCGGCGTTGCCGCGCTCAGAAGCGCTGCGTCGGTTTCAATCGACTCCCTAGTCGCAAGTTTAGGATCGCCCGAAAAATAACTTCGGTTTTTCCCGGCCCCTCACCCTGCCCTCTCCCGCAAGGGGAGAGGGGTTTGCGGAGAAGTTATTTTTCGGTCGATCCTTACCGGCCGGCGTTATTGGCTTTGAGCCGCGACCGGTGGCTGGGGCAACATCGCGATGTTGCGCAGCCAGACTTCGCACGCTTGCGGCCAGTTGGCCACCCCGGAGCCGGCGGGGGCCCGCAGACCAAAGCCGTGGCCACCTCGCGAGTAGACGTGCAGTTCGGCCGGCAGTCCGGCGGCGCGTGCTGCCTGGTAGAACTGAATGCTGTTGTCAGCCGCCGACAGATCGTCGCCAGCCACGGCAAAGAACATCGGGGGCGATTGTTTCGTGACCGTGAATTGTGGCGCGAGCTTGCCGGTCTGCTTGTCGACGATGCCGCCGGGATAAACGAGCACCGCAAAGTCGGGCCGGCAGCTTGTTTCGTCGGTTGCATCGACGGCCGGATACGCCCGCTTCTGGAAATGGGTCGACAAATTCGCCGTCAGGCTGCCGCCGGCCGAAAAGCCGATCATGCCGATCTTGTGCGGGTCGATGGCCCAATTGCTGGCCCTGCTGCGGATGATGCTCAGCGCGCGCTGTGCGTCTTGCAGAGGTTGCAGCGGCGCGCCGCTGGCTGGCTGATCGGAGCGCCGCGGCACTCGGTATTTGAGCACCACGCCGGTCATCCCCAGCGAGTTGGCCCATTGCGCGATTTCGACCCCTTCCTTATTCCAGGCCAGCATCCGGTAGCCGCCGCCAGGCGCAATCAGCAGCGCCGCGCCGTTGTTGCGATCGGGTGCCGGCCGGTAGACCGCTAGTGTCGGCCGCGATACATTTTCGATCCGCTCCGATTCGCCCGATTTGCCCAGCGAATGGGCTTCCTCCGGAATACTGCCGGTCTCGCTGGGAGCCTTGCCAGGCCACACGTCGAGCACTTCGGCAGGTCGCGCCGTTGTCAAGGTTAATGGGGCCGCCGCTTTCGGTGCAAGCTGGTCGCCCTTTCCGAATCCGGCTTGTCCGAATTGCGCTGCGGCCGGTGCGGGAATGACAAAGAGACCGAAGCCCAGCACGGCGCACGCTGTCGGCAGATGTAGCAATCGACTCATGGCGTTTGCTCCTTCAAAATCGGGCATCGACCGCTGACCACGAAAGTCGGTGGAAACGCCCCGACTTTCTTTGGCCGCGCTCGGCTCAATCATAGCCGCCGGGGCTCGGTCGTAAAGCGGAAACAAACCACTGACGGGCAACCGTGGTCGCCGCCGAACTCTCAGACGGATCAATGTGTCGGCCAGGTCCGAGGCAGGCCGAAATCAGGCGTTCAATATCGTCAAGGGTGATATTTTCCGCTGGCGATGGCTCTGGCCGAAGCCCGCGGTCGACTTCGGGATTCAGGCCGCGCCTTGCCCGGGGCACGCGACACCACTTGAGGGTCGACCGAAAAATAACTTCTCCGCAACTCCTCTCCCCTTGCGGGAGAGGGCAGGGTGAGTGGCCGGGAAAAGCGGAAGTTATTTTTCGGTCGATCCTGAGCCGTAAAGAATCCGCCTTCGCGCTAGCCGAAGCTGGGGGACGCGCCCGGATGCCATGCTCGTGAGTGCTCCAATCAAGACTGGTTGCGCGGAATTTGCTTGCGGTCACCTTTCTCTTGCCTCGGAGAGTGTTGCTCGGCGCCGGGAAGCTTCGGCTTGGGTTGGTAAGCCG
The DNA here is from genome assembly GCA_036509275.1 of Pirellulales bacterium. Classification (GTDB taxonomy): domain Bacteria; phylum Planctomycetota; class Planctomycetia; order Pirellulales; family PNKZ01; genus DATATB01. The sequence continues at coordinate 2,217 of DATCFX010001052.1, forward strand.
CGTCGTAGCGGGCGAGACTGAGTGTACTAACGGTATCGGGAAGTTGTGGAGGATGTGCCTTCGCTTCTTCGAAACGAAACGCGGCAGTCAGATCGCCAAAAGTTTTGCGCCGCCATTCGGAAATATTCGGCTCCGCAACGCCGGTGAGTTTCTCCAGCAACTGCAGCACCGAGGTGTGATCCAGCGGCTGGCTGCACACCCATCCTCCCGCGGACCACGGTGATACGATGATGCACGGAACGCGGAAACCGCCTCCAATGGGCAGACCCTTGACGAATTCGTGCGGCGTGCCCGGCGGCGGAACCGGCGGCGCCACATGGTCGAAAATGCCGTCGTTTTCATCGTAGTTGAGGATGAACGCCGTTTTTGCCCAGACGTCTGGATTCGCTGCAATCGCGTTGAGCTTGCTGGCGATGAAGGCCGCCCCGGCCGCCGGCATGTAGTCCGGATGCTCCGACTCGATGCTCGTCGGAATGATCCAGGAGACCATCGGCAGGTTATCGTTCATGGCGTCGTGTTCGAACTTGCCCTCCGGCTCGCGAATCATCCCCCGCTTATGCAAGCGCGAGTCCGGGTCCGCCTCCTGAAACGTCTTGAAGTTTTCCAGCACGTTGCAGTCGTAGTTGTCCTGCTGCTGGTAGACTTTCCACGACACGCCCGCTTCCTCCAGCCGCTCGGCATAAGTGGTCCAGCGAAACCCGCCTCGTGTTTCCTTGTTACCCGTCAGCGGGCCGCCCGCTTCTCCGTCCGGATCGATCGTGCCGGTCATCCAGTACATGCGGTTCGGCCAGGTCGGTCCCATCACTGAGCAATGGTAGGCGTCGCAAATGGTGAAGGCTTCCGCCAGGGCAAAGTGAAACGGGATATCCGCGCGCGTGTGATACCCCATGACGTACGGCGCTTTGTCCCCTTCGGCCGCGCGATGGGCTGGCAGCCAGTTGTCCATCTTGCCGCCGTTCCAGGCAGCGTGCTGCACGCTCCAGGCATGGCTCGTCGAGGGGATCTGCTGCGCGCTGGTCGTGCGGGTGTCCAAATGAAAGGGCAACAAGTAGCCCTTCGGGTTGACAGGGTCGGGCTGGTAGAAGACTGATCGCCCGTTCGAGAGCCTCAGCGCCGTCGTGTCGCCGAATCCGCGGACGCCGGCGAGCGTGCCGAAGTAATGATCGAACGAGCGGTTTTCCTGCATCAGCAGCACGACGTGCTTGATGTCGCGCAAGCTCCCCCGGCTTGGCGGCGTTTGGGCCAAGACGCGTCGCACGTTGGGTGGCAGCAGAGACGAAGCGGCTGCCGCCGCCATTGCTGCGCCGGAGCCCAGGAACAGGCGGCGCGGCATCGAAATCGAACTTTCAGGGTCGGCCGTCGGGCTCATGGAAGCCATCCTGCAGCGACGCGGTTCGGTGCTGACTTAGAAACGAACGCAAAATAATGTCTCCGAAAACCCCTCGCCCCTTGCGGGAGAGGCAGGGAGAGGGGCCGGCAAAAACAGAAGTTATTTTTCGTTCGATCCTTAGAGCGGGTGGCCAAGCGAATTATGCCGACCACACGCGCGACGGGCGCGAACGGAGCAGGTTGGCGTCGGCGTCGCCGACGAACTCTTCCTTAACCGGGTCGAACTTCAGCTTGCGATTAAGAATCCAAGCGATGGCGGCCGCATGGCAGGCGATGTGCGATCGCCGCATGACATCGGCATTCGCAACCGGAGCGCGACGCGAACGGATACAATCGAAGAAGTTCCGCGCATGGGCGGTCACGTCGAGCCCCTTGACCCGCTTGGTCGCCTCGGGCAATTCGGACTGGAGCGACTCGGGCGTGACCACGATCTCGCCGGAATCTCCTGTTTCCACCGAGCCCGCGTCCCCCACGAATCGCACCGGGCAGGTTCCCAGGCGGGTAATAAACTGTGGTCCGCGATCTTTGAACGGATCTTTGAGGAAGTCGAGGATCACCTTCACGCCGTTGGCGTAGGTGCAGACAATATTCTGCTCGGTCGGTTCGTACTCGATCGGCATGGTATCGTCGGCCCGATTGGCCCACTGGCACAAATCGAGCGTGTGGGCGCCCCAATCGAGCAGCCTGGCGCCCGAGTCGAAATCCCACTGTCCGCGCCACTTGCCGTTGCAGTAGGTTTGATTGAACGGCCGCCAGGCCGCTGGGCCCAACCACAGGTTCCAATCGACCACCTCGCGGTCGGGCAATGATTGCGACGGCAGCCAACAGTTGTCGAGCACTGGCACATAGACCGACGCGTGCATCGTGTGGAGCTTCCCGAGCTTGCCGCTGTGGACCAGCTCGACCGCCTTCTGAAAGTTGGGGACGCTGCGGCGTTGCGTACCGGCCTGGAACACGCGCCGCTCGCGGTGTATTGTGTCGGCCAGTTCCTGGCACGTGGCGATCGTGATGCCGCACGGCTTTTCGCTGTACACATCTTTGCCTGCCTCGGCGGCCAGCATCGAGGCTGCTCCATGCCAGCGGTCGCCGGTGGCAATCAGCACGGCGTCGATATCGTCGCGAGCGAGCAATTCGCGAAAGTCGCGATACAGCTTGCAGTCGCTGTTGCCATAATGCTCGTCGACCAACTGCTTGCCGGCCCCCCGGCGACTCGCCTGCACGTCGGCAATCGCCACGCAGCGGATATCGTTGAACGGCAACATCGATTTCAGATCGTAAGTACACCGCGGGCCGATGCCGATCACGCCCAACGTAATCTTGTCGCTCGCCGCGACCGCTCGCTCCGCCCCCAGCAGGGAAGTTGGCGCCAGCGCGGCCGCGGCCGCGGTCGCCGCCATGCTGGTCAACAGGAAATCGCGGCGCGTGGGCGTGATGGGTTGCGGCATGAGTTCAGCTCCTCGTGCGAAACGGTGGTGCGAGATGGCGGCGAGTATCGAGGGTCATCATCGTGCGACGGCCGGCCAGCGTCGCCAGGCAGGAAGGAATACCGCGAGTATAGCGTCCCGCGACGCGCAATGGCACCAGTTTTTCGAGTGGGTAATTCGCCCGCTCGGCAACGGCTGCTGAAAACCGATGTCGGGCGCCGGCGGTCAATGTGGTCAGTCGTCAGTTGCTATCTCGCTGGAGGAGACGGTCCAATCGCTATTGGAATCGTCGCGGCGGCGGGCGGCGAACCAGAGGATGCGATTGAGCGTGTCGTCGCCGGCCGCATCGACTTCGTCCAAGTCCTCTTGCATGGAGAGTTCGGCCCAGTGCAATTGCCGCGAGTCGCGGGCAACGGCCCGTTCCCGGCAGGCGTTGGTCGATGTGACCGGAGCGCGCAAGACGAAGGCGGGAAAGTGCCCACCGCGTCGAACGCCGCCGCGGCCGAGGCTGTCTCGAACGATGCCACAGAAGCACGCCGCCGTATAGACCGCCGCGACCGCCGCGATTTTAACAGCGCTGCGCACGATGGGCCGCGCCAACTGCCAGCGCCAATCGCCCGAGAGAACGAACGCGGCCCAGTAGAACGGCGGCAGCCGCTGGTCGATCAGCGGCTGGTCGACGTTCAGTTCCAGTCCGCGTCCCGAGCTGTCGGCCAGTTTACCCAACGGAGTTTTCAACATTTCAATCTGGGCCTGGCGCAGGGCTTCGACCTTGCTCATGCCGCGGGTCCAGAGATTCTCGTAGAAGTGCTGCATGAGCACGCGCGTCCCCAGGTCGGACACGGTCCACAAGCTGGTGACGGTGGTTCGCGCCCCACCGAGCTGGAATGCACGCTGTAGCCCTAACACGCCCTCGCCGCCGGCGACTTTTCCCAAACCGGTTTGACAAGCCGACAACACGGCGACCTCGACATGGCTGAGATCGAGGGTCGCCACTTCGGTCGCCGTCAGAATCCCGTCGTCCTCGTTCTCGTGGGCCGTGGCGTTGGCGCCGGCAAACGCCAGGCCCGAGAGCAAACCGGGCTCGTTGCCGATGGCCATCTGTTGCGCGGACCGAGCGGCTTCGCTGGCCGTGTCCCTTGGCGCTGCCAGGGACAGGGCCGATCGCTTGTCGGGCGGGGCGAAGAAGCCGTGCGTGGCCAGG
>DATCFX010001053.1:0-1120 GCA_036509275.1 Pirellulales bacterium
GGGATTGGCTCGTTGCCGACCGGGTGTCTGCGTATGCGTGCGCCACCAGGCACGGCGATCAGCAACCTGGCCGCGAAGAGCCCGTTTGGTGTTTCCGCCGGTTCGGGCAATCCTTGACACGGCTGCCGGACGGCCGCTACGTGGAAATCGGCGGCGAACACGAAGACTACTACGACACCGACTTCTGCATCTACAACGATCTTGTCGTACACGACAACGGAACGTTCGAGCTCTACGGTTACCCGGAAGAAGTTTTTCCGACGACGGATTTCCATTCGGCCACGCTCGTGTGGCCGCACATCTACATCATTGGCAATTTGGGCTACACGCACGAGCGTCGGCCCGGCGAAACGCCGGTCTATCGCGTCGATTGCAACCGCTGGTCAATCGAACCCATTTGCTGTCACGGCGACGCCCCCGGCTGGATTCACAGGCACAAGGCCCGGCTTGTCGAGAAGCATCGCATCTCGATCCGCGGCGGTCTCATCACCGACGCAGCGGGCCGCAATTTGATCCCGAATACGTCGCACTATGTGTTGGACCTCTCCGACTTCACGTGGACCCGGCAGCCACCCGAAGGCGCTTGACGAAATTGCCGTCGCGCTTGCCGAGAGAAGACCGGTTTATTTGCAAACGAAAAGGACTGCGGCATGAGCGTACGATCGCGTAGCCGGGCATGGGTTCTCGCCGCGGTTTGGCTGGGCAGCGCGGGGCTGGCGGCCGGTGCCGAGCAAGATAAGCCAGATTCTAAGGCGAAGGCGCAATCCCAGTCTGAGTCTCGGCCCAATTCCAAGATCGAGATAGTAAAAATCGAGCCGGAGCCGCTGAGGCTTTCGCCGGGCGAGCCGATGAGCCGGATGGCGCTAGTGACCGAGCCGGCCAAACTGACCGGGGCCGTGAGTTGGACGGTCGAAACGCATCAGCATCGCGGCCGGCTGATCTCGCTGGCGCTCAGCCCGGATGCGACGCTCGCCGCCACCGCCGGCGTCGACGGCTCGATCCATCTTTGGGAACTGGCCACTGGCAAGCTCGTGCGCGTCATCGTCGGCCACAACAGCCATATCATGAGCGTGGCCTGGTCGCCCGACGGCAACACCATCGCCTCGGGCGGACGCGGCGA
>DATCFX010001054.1:0-1627 GCA_036509275.1 Pirellulales bacterium
GCATTGAGCACCCAGGCCGTTGCGCCGACGGCGACCACCACCAGAACGACCAGGCCGACGAGGATACGTACAAGGGACATTACTGCGCCCTACTGGTTCGCCGGCGTCTGCACCGGGCTTGGCATATCCGAGGCGGATGCCTTGATGCCGTCGCCGTCGATCGAGAATACGTAAAGCGTGTTGCCACGCGGCAAAAAGCCGGGACGGGTTTGCTGCACCATCGCCGCGCCACCAACGCCGGCTGCGACGGCCACATATTGCCGGTTGTCGGGGCCGAGATAGGTGATCGGCTGGCCGATGATGCCGGAGCCAAGTTTTTGCGACCAAAGGACCTTACCGGTCCAGGCATCGACGGCCCGGAACCAGCCGTCGGTAGTGCCGTAGAAGACCAGATTGCTGGCGGTGGTGATGACGCCGCTCATCACCATGAACTTTTCCGGAACTTCCCAGATTTTCTTGCCGTGCGCGGGATCCCAGGCAATCAGCCCGCCCCAGTTGCCGTCCGGGCCGTCCACTGAATAGCGCTGCATCTCCATGCCGTCATAGGGCGTGCCGGCGATGTAGGACACCTTGTGGTCGGTGAGGCCCATGCAGATGTTGAAGACGCCGACATAGAGCAGGCCGGTGGCCGGGCTGAAAGCCGGGGGCTCCCAGTCCTTCTGCCCGATATCGGGCGGGCAGATCTTGTCGATCTTGACGCCGGGCTTGGGTTCGCGCGCCGGATCGACGATTGGGCGGCCGGTCTTCATGTCGAAGCCGACGGACCAGTTCTGGTAGGCAAAGTTCTTGGCCACGAGCACTTCGCCGGTGGTCCGATCGATCGTATAGGCATAGGTGTTGCGGTCGAAATGCACGAGCGTTTGCCGCATCTTGCCGTCGATCGGCATATCGAGCAATACGGCCTCGTTGACGCCGTCATAGTCCCACTCGTCGTGCGGAGTGAACTGGTAGGCCCACTTGGCCATGCCCGTATCGGGGTCGCGCGCAAACATGGCGCTGGTCCAAAGATTGTCGCCCAGACGCTGCACCGGCACGCGAGGGCCGGGATTGGACGTACCAGCGTAGATGGTCTTGGTCTTATCATCATAGGAGACAAAACCCCACGATGCGCCGGCCCCGGTATTCCAGGCATTGGGCGGCCACGTCTTGACCCCGAGATCCTTGCCTTTCATCCAGTCATAGTAGGGCTTGAAGTTCGCATCGATCCGAACATCAGTGTCGGGCCCCACCGCGTGGGCGCGCCAAAGTTCCTTGCCGGTGCCGACGTCGAGGGCCGCCAGCCAGCCATTGACCCCCATCTCGCCGCCGGAATTGCCGACAAAAACCTTGCCGTCGGCTGCGAAGGCGGACTGCGTCATGGTGACGCCGTGGCTGACTTTATCCATCGCCGTGCGCCACACCTGCTTGCCGGTGTTAGCATCGACGGCAACGGTGTGATCGTCGAGCAGATTGTAAATCAGTTTGCCGTCGGCATAGGCCCAGCCCCGGATCACGGCGTCGCAGCATGCCTTGCCGATCGCTTGGGGCGAGGGATTCGGATCGAACTTCCACTTGATTGCCGGACTCGGCTTGGAGAGGTCGAGCGCATAGGCAGTGTTCGGAAACGGGGCCACCAAATACCTGGTGT
>DATCFX010001055.1:0-1533 GCA_036509275.1 Pirellulales bacterium
AGAAGCCGGTCAGCAGCAGCACGCCCGGGCGCGGGTGCGAAACGTCGGACAAGCGGATGTCGAGCGCCAATTGAGCGCTCAACTCATCTGCCAATCGCTGCGCTCGGCCGGGCAGATGGCGTGAGACGCCCCAGGCCAGCACGGCGGCCGTGGGCACCAGCGCCAAGGCAAAGAACATTGCCCGGCAGAGCCGCTTACGCGTCGTCTCGTGCAGCTTGAACATCCTTGTTCCCGCGTCGGTAATGTGGCCTAAGGATCGAACGAAAAATAACTTCCGTTTTTGCCGGCCCCTCTCCCGGCCCTCTCCCGCAAGGGGTGAGGGGTTTGCGGAGAAGTTATTATTCGTTCGATCCTAACGCTCTCGGGCCATCTGCAAAAACAAATCGTAGCGGGCCCGCATCTCGGCCAGACTGTCGCCGCCGAACTTATCGATGAGCGCGGCGGCCACTTCGAAAGCCACGACGTTTTCCAGGATCACGCCGGCGGCGGGCACGGCGCAGACGTCGCTGCGTTCGTAGGCGGCTTCCTCCGGCTGCTTGCTCGCCAGATTGATCGACTCCAGCGGTTTGCGCAGCGTGCTGATCGGCTTTTTGGCGGCCCGCACGACCAGCGGCTGGCCATTGGTCATGCCGGCTTCGAGCCCGCCGGCGTTGTTCGTCGGCCGGGTGTAGCCGAGGTTGGGCGTGCCGGCCTGGGCCGCGTCGTACTGAATCGCGTCATGCACCTGCGACCCACGGCGGCGGGCCGCTTCGAAGCCCAGCCCGATTTCCACGCCCTTGATCGCCTGCACGGCCATCACGGCCTGGGCAATGCGGCCATCGAGCTTGCGATCCCATTGAGCGTGCGTCCCCAGTCCGAACGGCAGGCCCTCGACGCGGACTTCCAGCACGCCGCCCAGCGTGTCGCCATCCTTGCCGCATTGATCGATCAGAGCCTTGATCTCGTCGTCTTGTTTGGGTTCGAGCGAATAGATTTCGCTCGCATCGCGCAGCGCCCGCTGCTCTGCCAGCGGCACGTCGCGGGGCGGAATCGCAATGCCCCCCAACTCGACCGTGTAGCCAAAGGCCGTGATGCCGAATTCCCGCAGCAACTGCTTAGCCAACGCGCCGGCCGCTACCCGAGCCGCCGTTTCGCGGGCACTGGCCCGCTCCAGCACGCCGCGGATCGAGCCGAGATATTTGATGGCCCCGGTAAGATCGCCGTGCCCGGGCCGCGGACGCTCGAGATCGCCCAACCGCTCGAGCTTGCTGTCGCGATTGACGACTTCCAAGGCCAGGGGGCTGCCCAGCGTGCGGCCCTGCCAAATGCCGCTGCGGATGTCGACGCGATCGGTCTCGATGCGCTGGCGGCCGCCGCGGCCGTAACCCCCTTGCCGGCGGCGGAGTTCGAAGTCGATTTCGTCGGTGCGGACCTCGACCCCGGCCGGAAATCCGTCCACCAGCGCCAGCAGCGCCTTGCCGTGTGATTCGCCCGCGGTCCAGTAACGCAACATCGGGGTAAAAACAGCTCGATGGAGAATGGCGGCGCAAGAAC
>DATCFX010001056.1:0-7261 GCA_036509275.1 Pirellulales bacterium
AAGCCGATGAAACGCAGCCAGATGCTGCGTCACAAGTACATGAAAATGAATGACTTACAAAGCGGAGGGCATGGGATTCGAACCCACAACCCCTTGCGGGGCATCTGATTTCGAGTCAGACCGCTGGCCAGTTCGCTTACCCTCCGAAACACTCTAAAAAGTTTACTGGTGCCTGCCGAAACTGGCAAGCCGGCATAGAGTGCCGGCCGGCAATCGGCCGGCAATCGGGAAAACGCCCGTGTTTTCGGCGAAATCGCCGCGCGGCCCGCAGGCCTTCAGCCGCTGCCGAGCACCACGTGCAGCCGATAGCACAAAATCAGGATCGACACTAGCGCGGCGCCGATCGTCACCACCATCACCGCGGCCTGGCTGATATCGACGACGTCGCGGGCGGCCCGATAACGGCGGCCCGGTAGCAAGCCGCAGAGCCGGAAGGTCGCGGCATGAAACATCTCGGCGGCAATGACCGCCGTGATCGAGAGCAGCAGGATGGCCCAGTCGAGCAGCCTGGCATCCAGCGCCAGGGCGGCGACGCAGACGGCGACAGCCGAAAAGAAGTGTACGAAGAACCGGCTTTCGCCGCGGACGCTGCGCTTGGTGCCGCGGTAGACCTGGATCAAGCGGCCGCGTGACGTGCGAATCAACGTTTCGTGCGTCTTCACAGGTTTACTCCAGGCCATTGACGCCGGCCAGCGGAATCATCGCACCGCCCACATTGCCCGTTCGGGTTCGACCGACAAAGCGTGGTTCGAGCATGAAATTGAAGCCGACGTTGTTGAGATACTTGTTGTAGACAAAGTTGAAGCTGGTGAGGAACGACTCGCCGACGCGCGTCAGCGTGAGCTGGTTGCCCACGAGCCCCAGGCCGCTGAGGTTGATACTGGCGCCGACGGATGACACCCACTTGGGGCTTAGGCGATACGAGTAATAAGTATTGAAGGTGTAGGCGGGAAATGGCGAGTAGTTGAACAGCGTGTCGTTCAGGCCTTCCAGCGCGTAGAAGCCGGCGTACAGGCTGCCGCGCGGCGGACGCGAAAGCTGGGCCCCGATGGTGGTGATCTTTTCGGCGTTGGCGTAGAAGTCGTACATGCCGGTCGAGAGCACCGATAGCCGATCCCCGACATGCCAGCGGAAGTCGTAATTGACCAGGCCGACGACCGCGCCGAAGTCGTCGCGGTTGGCATTGGGGAACACGGTGGCGTTGGAGTCGAGCGTAATCCAATCGATGATGCGGCGGTTGTTGGGCGGCCCGCGCTTGGTTTGCCAGCGCTGCCGCGCGCCGAAGCGCAAGGCCGCCAGGCGGTCGGCGATTTCCAACGACGGGTTGGTGACGTAGTTTTGCAGGCCGAAACGCAGGGCGTAGAGCCGCGCGTCGAACTGCAGAGGCGTCGTGCCGCCGAAGGTGTTGGTGGCAAAGCGGCGTTGGAAATCTTCCTGCGCGTTGTCGTTGAGCTGGTCGTACAGCGGCAAGTCGGTCAAGCGCCGGTTGGCATCGGCGGCCGACAGGTCGGCGTCGAGTACGATCTTGTGCGCGATGCCGTGGACATTGAACAGCTCGCTATCGATGTTCGGGTTGACCGACCAGAAGGGAATGCTCATGCGCATGCCGACCTGGCCCCAGAGGCGGTTGTAGTCCTGGAGCTGGATGTCCTGTCCCCAGTGGCCGAACTCGCCCATGACGTAGGGGGTGACCTTCAAGGCCCCGAGCTGCACGGGGGCGTCGAATTCGTGAACACTGATGAACCGCTCGCCCTTGGCGTTCACTTCCCAGGCCAGCGGGATTTCCTTCTGCACGTCGACGGCGTTGACCGTCGGCGCGCTGAACCGCTGGAGCTGCGAATACGAACCGGTGGTGTGCTCGTACCAAGTGATCCGGTCGCCCAGCAGCGATTGGCCGAGCCAGTAATGGTCCAGCCGGGGATAATCCTGCGTTTGGGTGAAGAAGGGGTTCAGCCGCACGTCGGCACGGATTGAGTACGACATGTTGTCGACCAGCCGCTTCAACTCGACGTCGGTGGTTTCGTCCTTGGATTGGATCCATTCCGATTGGAAGTACTGTTCGAGATAATGGCGGTCGCTGATTTTGCCGAATTCGGCGGTGATGCGCCAGTTGTCGGCCAGCATCTGGCGGTGCCGGAGCAGAGCGCGGTAACGGTCGGCGGTTTCGGGAATGAGGCCTTGCCGGTCGCCACCCAATTTGTCGGTGCCAGTGTCGTGGACGCCAAAGATGTCGAAGAAGCCGGAGGCCGTGCCCCGAATGCCGAAGATGTCTTGCCGCTGCCAGGTATACGTGGCCCCAGCGGCGGGGCCGCGCAGGCTGAAATAGTCGGCGCTCAGGGTGAAGTTCGTGCCCTCGGGCTTCTGCTTCACCCCCAGCAGTTGATAGCCGTCGAACGCGGTGCGGATTTGGTAGCCAAAGATCGTATCTTCCTGCACCCCGATCTTGCGAATGTAATACGACGGCTGCGAGAGGTCGGTGGCCAGCACGGGCCAGTAGAACACGGGCACCGGGCCGAGGAACAGGAAGTTGTTGCGGCTGGTGGCCAGTTGCTCGTGGGCGATGACCTGTTCGCCCGTAACGGGATTGATTTCCGGGGCGCCGGTCAGCGCATTGACCACCGGACGCTGAATGTCTTCGAAGTACACGTCTTTGGCCTGCATCCGGTAGCCGGGGTTCTCCATGCGGCTGCTGGTGATGAACGTGTCATGGGCAAAAAAGCGGTCGGGTCCCGTCTGTCGCACAATGTCGGCCCGCAAGCGCAACAGGCCGCGGTAGCTGGGGACGGGCGTGAGGATGTTGGCCTGCAACACGGTGCCGACCTGGTTGTTCACGTCGTAGTACATCCGCTCGGCATGGATCACGCGCTCGCCCTGGCGGAAGACGATGTTGCCTTCCATGTAGATTTCCAGCGGCGTCTCCTGGCCCTGCAACGTTTGGCCCGACAGGTCGGGCTCGGCCTTGCTCTTGGTCCAGATCACCATGCGGTCGGTCGCAATATCGATCGAACCGACATTGGGCAGGCCGTCGATGATCAGGTTCACGCCCGAGTTGATCACGGCGATCCATTCGTCGCCGGCGGCGTTGGGAAACCACTGGGCCTGCACCTGGACCGCGCTGCGCGGGAAGGCCCGCAGCCGGCGCGTGCCGTCGGGCACGGGATCGGCCTGCTGCACGCCGCCGTCGAACTGGCCAAACTGCGTGCGATGCAGCGCGCGGTTGGCGTAGGGGTCGCGGCGCGCTAGCGCGTGGACATACACGGGCGGCTTCACCGGCGGTTCGCCTTGCGGATTGGTGGCCTGCGCACTGAGCGGCACGATCGAGTAAAACTCGCCGAGCCAGGTGCTATCCGTCAATTGGTACGGAAAGCCGGCCCGCTGGTAATCGACGTGGACGTCGCCTTCGAAATAGGCGGTGACCGTGTTCTGCAGGTTGGCGAAGTTGCCGCTGCGCTTGATCCACAGCACGGCTTCGTTGCTGCGGGCGTTCATCTCGCCTTGCTTGACGAAACATTTGCCTTCGAGCAGCCAGACTTCGTAGGCCCCCTGGTTCCAGCGATGGGTCGTCGTGGCGCCGAAACTGATGGTCTCATTCTCGTTGGGCTTCGGAAGCTCGACGTCGGCCCGGCCGCCCGCCGCAAAGCAGGCGAGCAGCAGCCACGCCACCAGCGCAGCGCGAGCGCCGGCGCCCGCGTGTCGGCGCGCGCACACATGGCCTGGCCATGCTATGGCGAAGCGGCGGATGAGCAGATGCGCGTCCTTGCCAATCGACGTGCGCCCCGAACGGAGCTGCTGACGCCGAACCTTAAAATGAAGTGACGACACTTCTTAGATGGGAAACAAGCGGCGGGATTATAGAAGCCCGCCACGGCATGGGTCAAGGCACGCTTTGGCGTTCCGCGCCGCGCAATAACACGGCTGTGGCAAACCGCTTGCGCGTGCCGGCCGCGAGCGGCCGAGTGCCATCATGTGGCCGGCCCGCTTGGCCGGCGACTTCGCGCAGCGCCGGCCTGCGCGCGGCGCGCTGGCAGCACTGCCGTCATTCTTGCAGTGCATACAGCACAACATTCAGGCCGATGCGTGCGGCATCTTCGCGCGTGTAGCCGGCGCACTCGAGCGATTCGTGCCGCTCGAGCGCGCAGCTCAGATCGAAGGGCGAAAAAATGACAGCATAAGCACCGCCCACTTGCAAGCCTTCCAGCTCAGGCTGGACCTGTCGCACGGCCGACTTCATGCCCCCCGCCGCGCGCAGCCGCGGCTCGCGGCGACCGACTTTTTTCAACTCAAAGCCACCAAAGCTGGCGCTGAACAATGCATGCGACGGGGCTATCGGTGCCAGCGTGTGATCGGGAAAAATCAGCTTCATCTCGCGGCGGAAGCTGGCGGCGAAATCCGGGCTGCTGCACGTGGCGTCGGCAAACAGCACGCCGCCGCGATCGATAAACGTCCGCAATTGCTTGCGCTCGGCCGCCGAAAGCGAAAACGCACTGCGGCCGTGCATGAAGACCAAGGGAAAATCAAACAGCCTCGGATCCGCCGCGCTGATCGCTTGTTCGTCGGTGCTGATCCGCAGTCCGGTTTGTTGGGTAACGACCTTCATCAGGTTCGGCAGGGCGGCGGGAGCCACGTTCCAGCCGCCGCGATGCCGCAGCTTGGCCACGTAGAGCTTCCCTCGATCGAACTGGTTGTCTGCTTTTCCGTCCTCGACCAGCGGCGGAATCTCGAGCTTGTATTTCAACTCCCGATTCGTGGCATAGGCCAGCACGTTGATGCCGATCGAGCGCGCGGCATCGACCTGGGCTTGCACCGACCCGACGAACTTCGATTGGCGGTCGGGCCGTGCCAGCTCCCAATAGCAACCCAAGTTCTTGGGGCAATACACCACGCTTGTGCGGCAACCAATGTCGATGCCAAACAAGGGCGGCATCAAGTCCGGATCCACCGACTCCTCGGCATGCCAGACCGGATGTTCCGGCGGCAGGAGATACAGCCGGTACTCGGGCTCGGGAAAGATGCGCGTCATGAGTTTGCGAAAGCCGGCGTCGAAGTTGCCGTCGCCGCAGCAGTCTTCGGCAAACAGAAAGCCGCCGCGGTCGATGTACTCACGCAGCCGAGTGACTTGCTCGTCCGTAAATTCCGGCGCGTCGCGACCCGAGAGAAATACGACCGGCGTCTGGTTCAGATCGTCGGCCGTCGCCCGCCGAATGTCGATCACTTGCCAGGTCAGCTCGCGGTGCCAGCGCTGTTCGACATAGCTGGTCAGGTTCGCGACGTCAGTGCGGTGATGGTTCCAATCGTCGGCGGGCGGATGCTTGAGCTTGGCCATCAGCACCGGCCGGCGCCCCTTGGACAGGAACAGCAGGGCCAGGCTGGTGCCGACGTGCGGCGTGTCTTCGCCGTGTCCGACCCCTTTCCAAAAACCGGACAGCTCCTCTTGTTTGTGGACCAGCAGGTCGGCCCCCTCGCGATACCAATCGTGCCGCCCGATCATCCGCTGGTTGGTCAGCCGGCCCACGCGCTCCAGCCCGTAGAGATAATAGAGCAGATGCCAGTTATCGCCCGGATTGCTATGGACGGCGAAGTGTGCGGCCATCCAATCCAGCCCGCGCTCGATCGCTTCGTTTTCCTCTTGGGTGCCGCAGCAGCGGACCGTGTCGCCGCGCACCTCGGCATCGCCGCGGTTCAGGCGATCTTCGGCAATCACCAGGGCGGCGATGCCGGCGCAGGTCATGCTGCCGGTTCCGGCGGTACTTATCATGTAACCCCACGAGCCGTCGACGTTTTGCGCCCGCCGCCAGTAGTTCTGCACCAGCCGCCAGGTTTGTTCCTTGACGGGCACGCCGGCGCGCTCGGCCTCGTGCAAGGCCAGCAGGGCAAACTGCGTGTTCGAGTTGTCCACGCGGCCGGCCGCCGGATTGCGATTTCCGTAGCCCCAGGCGCCTTTGCCATCGCCTTCGTGAACTTGCTGGCTTTCGAGCCACTGAACATTCTGACGGATCAGGAACAGGTCTTTTTTCGGCTCGGCCGCACAGAGCACCATCGTCTGCAACGCCACGCTATAGGTCTGCGCCAGGCGCTGACGGCGCAGATATTCGATGGCCAACCGCATCTGTGGGTCGTCGGGGGGCACGCCCGCGGTCAGCAGGGCCAGGGCGCAGAGGGCCGAAATGCCCACCGGCACACTGGGCGAGTCGGGCCACGAGCCGTTGTGGTTTTGCTCGCGCTTGAGATAGCCAATGCCCCGGTCAATGGCGCGGCGCACCTGCTCGGCGTCGATTTCCGCTCGCGCAGTCTGCGCCATCGGCGCAATCAGCACGGCCAATATGCAGATTGCGGCGAATCGCCGGAGAAAACGGCGTCGCGGGGGAGTTTTCGGCCGCCCAGGACCCACGGACCGCGGTCCGTGGGCTTGGGATCCGAACGCCCGCTGTGCGGCGCTCGTTGCTGCCCCCCTGCTTGACCGATAAAATAACAAGGTAGCCACCAAGGGATAAAAAGACCGCCGGTCGCACTCCCGCACTTCAATATAGCAAGGATTCGCGTTGTCCACGAAGCCCCGCAGCCTGGGAGACGTTCTTCAAGAGTTCAGCCAGCATCGCCGCTTGATGCAGGAGGAATTGCAGCGTGTGATCGTCGGGCAGGATAAGGTCATCGAACAGTTGTTCGCGGCCATCTTCACCCGCGGACATTGCCTGCTCGAGGGCGTGCCGGGCCTGGCCAAGACGCTGATGGTCAGCACGCTGGCCCGGATCCTCGACGTGGGATTCAAGCGCATCCAGTTCACGCCGGACCTCATGCCTTCGGACATCACCGGCACCAACGTGCTGGAAGAAGACGACCTGGGCAAGCGCAACTTCCGCTTCGTCGAAGGGCCGATCTTCACCAATATCCTGCTGGCCGACGAAATCAACCGCACGCCCCCCAAGACGCAGGCCGCGCTGTTGCAGGCCATGCAAGAGCGCGAAGTCTCGGTGGGCCAAACGACTTACACGCTGCCCGAGCCGTTCTTCACCATCGCCACCCAAAACCCCATCGAGCAGGAGGGCACCTACCCGCTGCCCGAGGCGCAGCTCGACCGCTTCATGTTCAACATCAAGGTCGGCTATCCCACGCTCGAGGAAGAAGAGCAGATCCTCACGACCACCACGCGTGGCGAGCGGCCCGAAGTGCGCAAGGTGCTTTCGGGCCGGGCAATCTTGAACCTGCAGAAGCTGGTCAATTCGGTGGCCGTGAGCGAGTACGTAATTAAATATGCCTCGCGGCT
>DATCFX010001057.1:0-6096 GCA_036509275.1 Pirellulales bacterium
GCGTGGCCGGTGTTTCGCGGCGATCCGCAATGCGACGGCGTCGCAACGCAAAACTTGCCCGAGAAGTTAGAGGTGCTCTGGAAGCGGTCGTTCAAGGACGCGGCTTTTGAGGCCACGGCCGTGATCGACGCGGGCGTAGTCTACCTCGGCGGGCTCGATGGCCACTTGCGAGCGCTGACGTTGGCGACGGGCGAGCAAAAGTGGCAATTCGATCGCGAGCTGGGCTTTAAGGCGCCGGCCGCGGTGCGCGATGGGTTGGTTTATATTGGCGACGCCGACGGGCATTTCTTCTGCCTGGACGCGGCCACCGGCGCCAAGCGCTGGCAGGTGACGACCGAGGCCGAAATTAACGCCGGCGCCAATTTTGCCGGCCCATCGGTGCTGGTCGGCTCACAGGACGGCAGCCTGTATGCCCTCGACTGCCGCTCCGGCAAGCAGCACTGGAAATACTCGATCGACAACATGATCCAGTGTACTCCGACCGTAATCGAGAACCACGCGTTCATTGCCGGCTGCGACGGCAAGCTGCACATCATCCCGATCGAGTCTGAGCCGTCCAATGCGACGCGCAAACCCAGTACCCGCATCGGCAAGCCGATTACGGTCGATATCCAGGATCCGACCGGAGCCACGCCGGCGGCGCGCGGCTCGTATGTGTACTTCGGCACGCAGGGCTCGCGGTTTTTTGCGATCGATTGGCGGCAGGCGAAGATCGCGTGGACGTTCGAGCCGCAGCGCAAGCAGCCGTTTCAGTCGTCTGCCGCCGTAACCGGCGAACTGGTCGTGGTCGGCGGGCGCGACCGCCTTGTACACGCGATTGATGCCAAGACGGGCATCGAGCGCTGGAATTTTCCGACCCGCGGCCGGGTCGACTGCTCACCGGTGATTTCCGGTTCGCGGGTCTTCATCGGCTCGGCGGACGGCCGATTATACGGTCTGGATTTGCAATCCGGCCGTAAGATGTGGGAGTATGAAGCCGGCGGCGCGTTTACCTCCAGCCCAGCCGTGGCGGGCGGCCGCTTGGTGATTGCCAACGATGATGGCGACGTTTTTTGCTTCGGCAGCAAGTAGAATGCACGAATCATGACTACCGAAACGACCAAGACCGAAGTCGGCAGCTACTTCATCTCGAACTATCCGCCCTTCTCGCAGTGGTCGGCCGAAGGGCTGGCCGACGTGCGGGCGGCCATGCAGGCGCCGCCGGCCGAAGTGCCGCTGGGCCTGTACCTGCACATTCCGTTCTGCCGCAAGCGGTGCAAGTTCTGCTACTTCCGCGTCTACACCGATAAAAACGCGCCGGAGGTCGAGCGGTACGTCGCGGCCCTGTCGCGCGAGATCGAGCTGGTGAGCCGGCTGCCGGTGATGGGCGGGCGGCCGTTCCGCTTTGTCTATTTCGGCGGTGGCACGCCCAGCTTTTTAAGCTCGCGGCAGCTCACGTCGCTGGTCGATCGCTTGCGGGCGAATATCAATTGGAACCATGCCGAAGAAGTCACTTTCGAGTGCGAGCCGGGCACGCTTTCGCAGCCCAAGCTCGAAACGCTCAAGGGGCTGGGCGTCACCCGGCTGAGTTTGGGCGTAGAAAACTTCGGCGACTCGGTGCTCGAGGAAAACGGCCGGGCCCATCAATCGGCCGAGATCTTCAAAGCCTGGGATTGGATCCAGGCCCTGGGCTTCCCGAACACGAACGTCGATCTAATCAGCGGCATGGTGGGCGAAACCTGGGACAACTGGCGCGACACGGTCCGTAAGACCATCGACTTTTCGCCCGACAGCGTGACCATCTACCAGATGGAGCTGCCATTCAACACCGTCTACTCGCAAGACATTCTCGGACACCGCATCGAAACGCCCGTGGCCGATTGGCCCACCAAGCGGGCTTGGGTCGACTACGCCTTTGACGAGTTGCAGGCCGCCGGCTATCACGTTTCCAGCGCCTACACGTTGGTCAAGCACAAGCAGAAGGTCAACTTCAGCTACCGCGACAACCTGTGGCGCGGCTCCGATCTGCTGGCCACCGGCGTGGCCAGTTTTGGGCATATTTCCGGCGTGCATTACCAGAACGCGCCGGAGTGGGAGACGTATCTGTCGACGCCTGAAGCCGGCGAGCTGCCGCTGTGGCGCGGGCTGCGGCCGACGCGGCACCAGTTGCTGGTGCGCGAGATGATCCTGCAACTCAAGACCGGCCGCCTCGACGCCGGATATTTTCGGCAAAAGTTCGGCGTCGAGATCCTCCAGGAATGGGCCGACGCCTGGCAGCAGTATCAAAGCGAAGGGCTGCTGGAGCTGGATGGCGACCGCATCGAGCTCTCCCGGGCCGGCCTGCTGCGGGCCGATGCCTTGCTGCCGGCGTTCTTCGAGCAGGAACACCAGGGGGTGCGCTATACATGAGCGGCGAACTCGAGTTTATGATGGGCAAGTTCGCCGCTCATTTTCCCAACGATCGCAAGTACGCCAAAAACCACATGTGGGCCCGCCCGGACGGGGCCGGCTATCGCTTTGGGTTTTCGGCCTACGCGGTGCGGCTGCTGCAAGACGTGTATTTTCTCGAATGGTCGATCGACGCCGGCACGGCACTGCGTGAGAAGCAAGCCATCGGCGCTATCGAAAGCTCCAAGGCCGAAAGCGAATTATACTGTCCTATGGCCGGCCGGCTGCTGGCCTTTAATGACGCGTTGCTCCATGATCCCTCGGCGATCAATGTCGATACCTATGGTTCGGGCTGGCTGTTTGACATGACTGGCAGCGGCCAGTCGCTGTTGGAGCCGGGAGAATATCTCGAGCACCTGGCAGACGCCTGGAAAATCGCCGAGCGGACGATCAAGGGACAATTCAACGAAGATTGATGCACGAAGACTGAAGAGATCGCATGGCCAAAAAGCTCACCGTCGTCATCTCGCAGGGGCAGAGCGCCAATCCCATCAAGCGCAAGCTCGAGGAGGATCTCGTAACTGTGCTGTTGGGCGAGCCGGGCCTGGAGCTGACCGTCGTGCCGCATCTGTACGATCTGGCGCCCGAGGGCACCGGCATGCTCTGCCTGCAAAGCATCGCCGGCGACATGCTCGTGGCCAGTTGGCTGTTTGCCCGGGCCACGCATTGGCTGCTCGACCGCAACGGCATTCGCGGCCGGCCGGGTGCGACGCTGCTGGTGCAAGACGAAGCGGATGAGGACGACGAGGGTGAGGCCGACGAGGCAGAGGCTGACGCCAGGCCGCGCGTGATCGACTCCCGGCCGCTGCCCGAGCGCAAGATCTACTGCCTGGATCTCAAGGCCTATCGGGAGGTGCAGCCATACGCCGACGAGATTCGCCGCATTCGCGACGAGCACGCCGTGCAGACGGTCACGCTATTGGGCCTGCCGGCTGCATCGCTGTCGGTTGCAGCCGTGCCAAGTTCGAATGTGCCGGCACCGCCAGTCGCGGCACCGCCGGCGTCGATCATGGCCGTGCTGGCGCCGGATGCGTCGCAGCGGGTCGACGAAGATACGGCCCGACGGTGGTATCCGGTCATCGATTACAGCCGCTGTACGAACTGCCTGGAGTGCATCGATTTTTGCCTGTTCGGTGTGTATGGCATCGATCGCGTGGACACGATCCTGGTGGAGCAGCCCGACAATTGCCGCAAGGGCTGCCCGGCATGCAGCCGCGTGTGTCCGGAAAGTGCCATCATTTTTCCGCAGCACAAGACGCCGGCGATTGCCGGCAGTCCGGTGGGCGAGGCCGGCAGCCTCAAGATCGATCTGTCCAAACTGTTCGGCGCTCCCGACGCCCTGGAAGTCGCCGTGCTGGAGCGGGATGTCGAACTGGTAGCAGTCGGCCGCGACGCGGTGGGCATGCAAGTCGGCATTCCCAAGCGCCAAACCCAAAAGGCGACCGCTCCCCGCGACGAGTTGGATGCGCTGATCGACGAGCTCGACGGTCTCGCGCTGTAGAAAGCTGCTGGCGCCAGCAGTACTTGGCGAGCGGCAAAAACGGCGCGCGGCATATCGGCGAGCGGCAAGCGCTAGCTTGCCGGTAATGTACCGCCACCCGAGCGTACCGATGCGCCACCGGGAGGCTCGCGCCTCCCGCTCGCCTGGATGCCTTTCGAGTTGATCTTGCCGGCGGAATGGCTTTTTGCCAAACTTCCGCCCTCGTCAAGTCTTAGACGAAGCGTGCGCTTCGTGGCGGTCTCATCTTCGCGGCAATCTCGTTCTCGCGCCGGCGGCGTACTTGCGCCCTAATCCTGGGTGGTCGATGCGGCATTGGCTGGTCAGCTTGGGTTTGCTCCTGGCGGCTTCAGGCTGCGCGGTCAATTCCTGCCCGCCGCTGGCTTACGAAAATCCCATTCACCTGCCGCCCGCGTCGCCCGATTTTCTGTGGGAACAAGTTATCGACGTGCTCGACGATTACTTCGAGATCGAGCGCGAAGAGCGGGCCCGACGCCTAACCGGCGTGTCCACGGTGGGCCGCATCGAAACATTCCCGGCGATCGGTTCGACGCTGTTGGAGCCGTGGAAAGGCGACTCGGCGACCGCCTACGATCGCTTGGAGTGTACGCTGCAATCGATCCGTCGGCGGGCGCTGGTGCAAGTGATTCCGACGGATGACGGCGGGGCGCTGATCGACGTCGTGGTCTACAAAGAACTCGAAGACTTGCCGCAGCCGGAAGGCGCGCCGACCGCCTCGGCCACTTTCCGCTTCGACTCCGGCCTGGTGCGCTTCAACGTGCCGGTCGGAAGCCAGGCGGCCCCCGCCGGCTGGATCGCCAAAGGCCGCGATGCCGCGCTGGAGCAGAAGATCATCGGCCAGCTCATGGCCCGCACGGAGCCCCGCCGCAGCATCTTCAGCATCTTTCAGAAGAAGCCCTGCCCACCGCCTTGACTTGCCGATTTTTCCGGTTGGCGCGAGTAGGGCAGGCATGCCCCACGCATGGCCACGGTCCACGGCGCCGGCGAGGGGCGGTGCGCACCTGCTGGGCTACCGGTTGTGCTCGTTTTAGGCGCTTTGCCTGCATTTCCGGGTAGCGAACTTTCGCCGGCTCGCCGCGATGCGGCTCGTGCTCTCGGCGGTCGGCGACCGATGACGCACTGATGATGGAGCACTTTCGGGCACGGACGCGCCCACCACGCTCTCCTGGCCTGCCACACGGCGGGCCGCCAGCCACGTCGGTGCGCGTCATGACGTTCGAGAAGCGAAATCTGCAAGTCGATTTGGCCGCGCTCGCCCTGTCGGCGTGGCTCGTGTTGCTCGGGCTGTCGCTGGCGAGCTACGATCCGGCCGACCCGCCCGGCGACCTGGTCTATCCGCCGCACGCCCAGTCCCAGAACATCTGCGGCCGCGTCGGCGCGCTGTTGGCGCACGGCCTGCTGGCCGGCATCGGCTTGGGCACCTACTACCTGTTGGCCTCGCTCGTGGTCGTCGTGTGGCTGATGCTGGCCCATCGAGCGGTGCAAGATCGCTGGCTGCGCGGGCTGGGTTGGTTGTTGTCGGTCGTGGGCTTCACGACTTTGTGTACGTTGGCGATTCCGCGCGCTTCGCCCGGCCCGGTGATCGGTTCGGGCGGCTACGTGGGCGCCGTCGGTCGGGCTTTGCTGGAGATGAATTTTGCCAGCGCCGGATCGTACCTGGTGGCCGGCAGCTTGACGCTGGTTGGGCTTTTGCTGGCCACGGATTACGCCCTGCCGCGCATCTTCGCGCGGATTGCCGGAGTGGCCTTGGCCCGGATCGCCCGCGTCTCGCGCCGCGCAAAGCCGAGCACGCGCACCACCGATCTCCCGGCGGGTTCCAGCACGCTGGCCATTCGCATCGGCGGCAAAACCGTGCAGTCGAGTAAGCAGGACGACCCAGAGGAGGAAGCGGACGCCCCGATCGAAGCGGCCGAAGCGGATCGAAAGCAGTCCGAGCCAGAAGCGGATCAGGCCGAGCACAGCGACGAGGCGGAAGTCGCGGCCGCTGCCGCCGCCGCACAGGCGGAGCCCGCGGGCAGCCCGTTGCGAATCAAGGCCCGCAACAAGAAGGACGAGCGCCGCGAGGTGATGCAAGAGTTGGATGCGGCGGTCACCCATTCAGAAGAGCCGGCCGGCTACGAGCTGCCGCCGATCGAACTGTTGTTGGAAAA
>DATCFX010001058.1:0-5044 GCA_036509275.1 Pirellulales bacterium
GCGCTCAAGCAGGAGCGGGTCCGCAAAATCGTGCTGGTCCGACCGGCGGTCGAAGCCGGCGAAAGCCTGGGCTATCTGCCGGGTGACATGCAGGCCAAGATCAATCCCTATTTGCGGCCGCTGCTGGATGCGCTGCGCGAGATGGTGGATTACGACCAACTCAAGCGCTTCACCGATCAAGACGTGGTGGAAGTCGTGCCGCTGGGCTACATGCGCGGCCGCACGCTCAGCGACGCCTTCATCATCCTGGACGAGGCCCAGAATACGTCGGTCGCGCAGATGAAGATGTTTCTGACGCGCATGGGCCGGGGTTCGAAAATCGTAGTCTCCGGCGACACGACGCAGGTGGACCTGCCGGCCCATACGCAGAGCGGCCTGGTCGACGCCATGCGCCGGCTCCAGGGCATCGAAGGCTTGACGCAAGTAGTGCTGACCAACGCCGACATTGTGCGCCATCGGCTAGTGCAAGACATTGTGCGCGCTTACGAGGAAGGGCCCTTGCGGCGGCATTAAATGCCCGCGAGGACAAATCAAATACAATCATGTCGACGGTTAATCGCAAACGCATTCGATCCGGGCGAGTGGTCTCGCTCGATCTGCCACCCGGCCGGCTGGCTAGGACGTGGATTTACTTGCAGCGCGGCGACGTGCTGACCAAGCTGGGCTTGGCGATCGCCGCAGCCGTGGGCGTGTGGGCAGTCACCGAATCCTGGTCGCCGCCGCTGACCTACCAGTTGGGCTACGTGCCCGACCGCAACATCACGGCCAAAGTCGCCTTCCGCCAGCCGAATCCCCGGGCGTGGGAAGAGGCCAAGGCCCGCGCCTTCCAGCAGCAGCCGATTGTCTATCGCCAAGACGCGAATCAACTGATCTTGCTGCGGGCCGCGCTGCAAAACGCGGTGGCCGAGATCGTCAAAGCGCCGAACTTTGCCGATTTGAACCCGGAAGTCTGGAAGCAGTTCGAGCCGCCTGCCAATGCGAGACAGCCGTCGGGCAATCGCCACATATTGCATCCCAAAGTCTGGAAGCAGTTCGAGCCGCCTGCCAATGCGAGCCCGCCGACACCGCCGACGGATCAGCAGGCCGAATTTGCCGCCTTCCGCCAGGCGCTGGGAGGGCCGGCCGGGTTGCCGGACTTCGAGCAAGCGGTGGCCAAGGCGCTGGCCCCCTTCCAACAGCAAGGCCTGCTCGAGAAATTGCCCGACGAACACGGCGAGGGCAACCAGAAGGAGATTTCCGTCTATCCCCTGGGGCACCCGGGGGACCAAACCCTGGTGCAAGTCAGCGACGTGCTGATCGACAATCGCCAGGCACTCGAGCGGCAGCTCAAGGAAAACCTGCCGCCGCCGGTGGCCGAACGCGTATTTCTGTGGCTCAAACCGCCCCTGCGGTGGCGCGGCACGCTCACGCTGGACGAAGAAGCCACGCTCAAAGCCCGCGAAGCCGCCGTCGCCGCCGTGCCCGAACAGTTCACGTATTTCGAGCCGGGCCAGTTGCTCGCCCCTGCCGGCAAGCCGCTCGGGCTCGCCGAAATGGCGCTGCTGGAAGTGGAGCACGCAAGCTACGTCGAACAGTTGCTGCTGGCGCGCAAACTCGACCGCACGACGGCCGTGCTCGGCTTGATCCTGCTGATCTTTGCGTTGTGCGGCTATTACTTGTTCTATCGCCAGCCGCGCTTGGTGACCGACACCCGGCGGCTGCTGACGCTGTTGGTCGCCGTGGTCGGCACCGTGGCACTGGTCCATTGGGTGGCCATCGATCCGTGGCGCGCCGCGCTGATCCCGCTGCTGTTGTTCGGCATGACTTTTTCCATCGCCTATCGCCGCGACGTGGCGATCGTGCTCAGCGTGGCCTTGGCCATCATTTTGGCCATGACCGAAGGCCAGGGCCTGGGGCAGTTTATCGTCTGGACCGGCGTCGTAACCCTCACCGTGGCCCAACTACGGCGGATTCGCAGCCGCAGCAAGCTCATCAAGGTCGGTGCGATTTCGGCGGCCGCCGCGTTCCTGCTCACGCTGTGCATGGGGCTGCTCGGCGACCAGCCGGCCGGGGCCATACTGGTCAAGGCCGCTGGCCGCAACGCGCTCTGGACGCTGGCCGCCGGCTTCCTGGTCACCGGCCTGCTGCCGATGATCGAAAACTTCTTTGGCGTGCTGACGGAAATCAGCCTGCTCGAGTGGGGCGACGTGTCGCATCCGCTATTGCAGGAGTTGGTGCGCCGCGCGCCGGGCACGTACAACCACTCGATCAACGTGGCGAGCATCGCCGAAGCGGCCGCCGAGAGCCTGGGCGCCTGCGGCCTGCTGGTGCGCGTCGGCGCTTACTTCCACGACATCGGCAAAATGCTCAAGCCCGACTATTTCGTCGAAAACCAGGTGCCCGGCACCAACCGCCACGACGCGCTGATGCCGGCCATGAGCACGCTGATCATCATCGCGCACATCAAAGACGGCGCCGACCTGGCCCGGCAGCATGACCTGCCCGAGCCGATCATCGACTTCATCGAACAACACCACGGCACCACGCTGGTCGAGTATTTCTATCGCCGCGCCAGCGAGCAGCGCGGGGCCGATGCCAGCGACGTGCCGGAAAGCTCGTACCGCTATCCGGGCCCCAAGCCGCAAACGATCGAGTCGGCCGTGCTGATGCTGGCCGACGCGACCGAAAGCGCCAGCCGCTCGCTGGTCGAACCCACGCCCGCGCGGCTGGAAAACCTGGTCGAAGACATCGCCATGAAAAAGCTGCTCGACGGGCAGTTCGACGAGTGCGGGCTGACGCTCGAACAGTTGCGGACGATCGAAGACAGCCTGATCAAGTCGCTGACCGCCGTGTTCCACGGCCGCATCAAGTATCCCAACCAGCGCAGCGCGTGATCGAAGTCCAGATCGCCCACGAGCATGCGGATTTCGCGGCCGACGAAGATCGGCTGCGGCAAGCCGTCGCCAACGTACTGGTCGAGGCCGGCTTGGCATGCGGCGTCGTGAGCGTGGCCATTGTCGATGACGCCGCCATGCACCGGCTGAACGCCGAGTTTCTGGCCCACGACCACCCGACCGACGTGCTCAGCTTCGTGCTGGAGCGCTCGGCCGAGGCGCTGGAAGGAGAAATCGTGGTCAGTGCCGATACGGCCCGGCAGGTGGCCGCGCGCCTGGGCTGGCCGGCCGACGACGAGTTGCTGCTGTACGTGGTCCACGGCGCGCTGCACCTGGTCGGCTACGATGACCTCGAAGACGAGCAGCGCCAGCAAATGCGCCAGGCTGAACGGCGGCACCTGGCCCACTTCGGCCTCTCGCCCCCGGAACAAGAATGAAGGGCAACAGACGATACGAAGCAATTGAACAGAAGGTCGCGAAGAGCGCTAAGAAATAAAGAACGAAGAGAAGAAAGAGGGAAGAACGGGCGATCCGTTGGCCTTTGCACTGACCGGGCGGGTTTGCTCCAATCTTCCACGAAGTAAGACTCGTCGACGGAATCTCTCGACTGATTCTGCGCGGCGCGGACACATGCCCCAGCGTCATTGAACAGAAGCTCACAATGAGATCGCACGCCCTTCTCCTTCCTCCTCGTCTTCCGCCTTCTTCCCTTCTTTTTCTTCGCGCCCTTTGCGATCTTCTGTTCAAATCTTCGTATTCTTCAGTTCGTTCGATAGCTCGCCATGCCTCCTGAGAAAGCAATCGCGATTGTGCTGCGGCTGGTCGACTTCAGCGAGACCAGCCTGGTGGTCACGCTATTCACGCGCGAATGGGGCAAAGTGCGGGCACTGGCCAAGGGGGGGCGACGGCCCAAGGGGCCGTTCGAGGCTGCCCTTGACCTGCTGAACGTATGTCGGATAGTCTTCCTCCGCAAATCATCCGACGCGCTCGACCTGTTGACCGAAGCCAAGCTGGAGCGGCGATTCCGCGCGGCAGCCCGCGACCTGTCAAGTCTTTACGCGGGCTATTACGTAGCAGAGTTGTTGAACGATCTGACCGACGACTACGACCCGCACCCGGCGCTGTTCGACGCGGCCTGCGAAACGCTGGCAGCGCTGTCCGCCGGCCAGGGAACGGTCGCCGGGCAGGTGCTCCGTTTCGAACTAACCGCACTGGCGCTGCTGGGGCATCTGCCCTCGCTGGCCGCCTGCGCGGAGTGCGGGGCGGCGGTCAGCGGTGAAGGGCGGGTGGCGTTTGGACTGTTGGCCGGCGGTGTGCTCTGTGCCCGTTGCCGGCCGGGGAAAAGACACGTGGTTTCGCTCAGCGGCGAGGCTTTGCGGCTTCTGCGGCGGTTTGCCAGCGAAGGCGGATCGGCGGAGCCGCCCGAGCGCCGCGCGCTGGGCGAGCTGCGGGGCGTGTTGAATCAATACCTGTATCAACTGCTGGGGCATCGGCCGAAGCTCCACGGTTACCTGGGCATCTTATCTGGCTAACGACACCTTGATGCCCATGCTGAACGTCGTCTCCGCCGGACTCTGTAGACCTTCGAGAACGGCCTCCGGGCCGGCACGGCCGCGCGACTGCCCGACGGCCTGCGTCCGTCGCTCCGGCGGAACCCCATTCGCGACCAGCAGGCACGTGCGGCGATTCCTGCTTTTCGTGCTGCTGCTGGCAGTAGGCTGTCTTGCCGGCTGCAAGAGCAAGGGGTCCGATTTCTCGAACGTGCCTTTCAGCCAGCTCTCGGACATGCAGCCGGTCCGCAAAACCAACAACGGTCAAGGCGAATCCATTATGCCGGCCGCCTTCGATCAACCGGGCCCTAAGATCGATTCAGAAGAGGGCACCAGCGTCAAAGACGTCAAGCCGAAGAAGGAAGACGTCGACGCCAAATCCGACGATCCGTGGTGGACGTCGCTCAAACCCTCGAATGTCGCGAAGAAATGGAAAAAACTCATCCATCAGGAGCCGAACGAGACGATCGCTCGCAAGGCCTACACCGATGGCAACGAACTATTCCAGCACGGCCAATTCTCCGAGGCGGCCAAGCGCTACAAAGTCGCCTATAAACGCTGGCCCGACACGGACCTGGAAGAAGACGCGATGTTCATGCGGGCCGAGGCCCTGTTCTTCTC
>DATCFX010001059.1:0-2366 GCA_036509275.1 Pirellulales bacterium
GCCCGCCGCGCGAGCCGGGCGCTTTTTTCGGTCTGCCGCTGGGCATCGACCGGGTTGATCGCGTGAAATCGCGGGAGGTCAAACGCGTGACCGTCGGGCCGATCCGCATCGCGGAAACCGCCGTCGGCAGTGCGCCGGCGCAGTTTCTCACGGCCGACCGCAACCTGGTCAACGTGCGGGCCACCGTGCAGTTCACCGTCCACGACCCGGCTTTGTATCTCACGGTCAGCAGCGAGCCGGAGCGGCTGATCGCCAGTGCGGCCGAGGCGGCCATCACGGCCGTGCTGGCCGGCCAGGCCGTCGACCGCGCCCTCACGCTGGGCAAAGGGCAACTCAGCGTAGAGGTGGCCGGCAAGTTGCAGCAACTCGTGGACACCTGCCGGATCGGCGTGCTGGTGCGCTCCGTGGACATTGCCGAAGTCGCGCCCCCGCCCGAAGTCGCCGAGGCTTTCGAAATGGTCACCGCGTCGCTGCGGCAGCGCGAGCAAGCCGTCAACGAGGGGCAAAGCTACGCCAACCGCACGCTGGAAATGGCCCAGGGCAGCGCCACCCAGCGGACCGACGCGGCCCGTAGCGATCGCGACCGGCTCGTGCAGCGGGCCCGGGGCGATGCGTCGCGGTTCGAAAGCCTGTTGGCCGCTTACTTGCAATCGCCGACGCTGACGGCCAGCCGTCTGTATTTGGAAACGATGAGCGTCGTCCTGCCGAAGCTGCGCTCGAAGCTGATTGTCGGCTCGGGCGCCAACGTCGATTTGAGCATTCTGCCGGAGGCGCCCAAATGAAACGTGCGGCGGCCGGGATGCTGACGCTGGCGCTGCTGTTGGCCGCGCTCTGGTGGGGACGTCTGGCTTCGGCCCCAGCCGCGTCGGCCGCCACGCCTGGCAAATGCATCGACCAGATGTTCGCCGCCGGCGAACGCGGCGACGTGGACGCGTACCTGGCTTGCTTCACCGGCGACCAGCGGACGCAGCTCGAGCGCGAACTGGCCGCGGAACCACGCGAGAACTTTGCGCAGGGGCTGGTGGCGGCCATCGAACCGCTCAAAGGTCGGGCCATCGTAGACGAAAGCGCGTCGGCCCTCACGGCCGAAATCACGGTCGAACGCGTGTATGCGCACCGCAACGACCTGCAACGCTACAATCTCCAATGCCAGGACGGACAGTGGCGGATCGCCTCCGTCCGCGCCGTGCAAGCCTTGCAGCCGCCAGTGCCTTACGGCACGCCGGTATTCGAGATGCCAGAAGAGACCGCACAATCGGGCAAATGAAAGATGTCGTTCGGAATTGGATTGAGGTCTGGGTGCCATGCCCCGTGAGTTCAGGTTTGAGATGCCAGCCCCTCAGCAAGGAATCGGAGGTCTGCGATGTGGCGATGGATGATCGGAACCTGCTTCGGTGCGTGCCTGGCAGCCGGATTGGTCTGGCAGTTCGACTTCGAAGAGCCGCACTCGGCCTGGGCCCAAGCGCGCGATGAACCCTCGGGCAAGGCGCAGCAAGGCACGCCAAACGCTGGCGAAAATGCAAAGCCGGGTGCCGGCGCCAAACGCCGGCCGGGCGACAACCGCCGACCCGGGGCGGGCCGCAACGCACGCAACCCGAACTTCAAGGCCGACCCGCCGCCGGAAAGCCCCGCCGCTGGCGGCGTGCCGGTTTTGTCCAACGGCGACTCGTACGATGATTTCGCTTCCGTGGTTCAAACATCGGACGGCACCCTCTACGCCGCCTATGCCGCGTACTACGACGGCCACGACCAGGTCCGCCTGCACAAGCGATTGCCCGGCGGCCTGTGGTCCATGCGGCTGCACGTCCCGCTGGTGAATGCCCGCGCCGACATTTGGATGCCGCAATTGGCCGTCGACGCCAAGGACCGCGTGTGGGTCATCTGGAGCGAGCAGACCGACCAGACCCGCACCAACAGCGGCAATTGGGACCTGTATGCCCGGGCCTTCGAGCAAAATGCCTGGGGCCCGATCGTCCGTCTGACCCATGATCCCAAGCCCGACATCAATCCTCACGTGGCCACCGACGCCAAACACAATATCTACGTTGTGTGGCAAGGTCATGCAGACAACAACGGCGACGTGATGCTCTGCCGCTTCGATGGGCAGGCGTGGTCCAAGCCGCAGGCCGTGACCACCGGGCCGGAAAGCGACTGGTATCCGCAAGTGGCGCTGGCGGCGGATGGCACGGCCTGGATCGCCTTCGACAGCTACCGCAACGGCGACTACGACGTGTTTCTCACGAGCGTCAAGGGCGACGAGGTTGGGCCGGTGATTCCGATCGCCACCAGCAAGTATTACGAAGCCCATGCCACCGTGGCCTGCTCGCCCGGCGGCGACGTGTGGGTGGCCTGGGAGCAAGGCGGCT
>DATCFX010001060.1:0-3906 GCA_036509275.1 Pirellulales bacterium
TCGAGCTGCTCGGGCGTCATTTCGCCGGCCGGTAGCCAGGCCGGCAGGGCGGCGCAGATCGCCAGCGCGGCGGTGAATCGTCGGAAATCGCGAAGGCGCTGTCGCAACACGGGCGGCACCTCAACAACTGCTAGCTGCCAATCCCAGCTTCGCAGGCAGGATGCCTGCGGCCGGAACTGGATAGGGCTGGGCGCTACGGTTTTGCAACCGGGGGGGTGTGTTCGATTTTCGTGGGCTTTTCGCCAGCGAGTTTGGCAATCCGCTCGGCCATTGATTGTACTGCTTCAGAACCTAAATGCACGCTGCAATCCAACCGAAAATGCCGCGTCTGGCCGGCCGCTAGCTTGGGCACGCGACCCTGCTGGCGCTCGATCCGGCGGTTGAACGGAAATCCGGTGGCCGGTTCCAGGCCAGTCACGTATCCATCGGCTCGGTCAGCCGTATTCTTCCAGATCGTCAAATACGGGAGTTCCTCAACATTCCACGAGAGTGAGGCGGCACGGTCGCCCGCGGCGTTTTGCAGCATCACGCTGGTGCGATGCTCGGCGTCGGCTCGCGGCCTGGCCAGATACACCTGCTCGACAAAACCCGGCGTCGGCCCGGCATACGTGGCATAGTCGTCGACGCCTTTGGCCGCCTGTTCGTTCATCGGCGCCACGCTCTCCAGCGCCGCGACCACCTTGGCGCCCGCCTCCAGCAGCGGCGCGCCATAGTTCACGTGGTAGATAAGTTGAAACTCCTGCGGCATGCCGCCCCGATTGGTCACCGCGTCTTCAATCCGAAACGAATCCGAGCCGGGCAAGGTGGACAGCTCCGTGACCAGTTCCAATTTCGGTCCGAAAAACTGCCGCTCGTGGACCACACCGCGAACCCGCAGCCGATGCGGCGGCCGGCGATCGATCAGCACTTCAACCAGCGAGGCAGGCGTGTTGCCGATCTTGCCGTGCAGCGTCAGATCCATTTCGGACCGCTCGCCGGTGTTGGTGGTGAACACGTCGCGGCCCGGATGGCCGGCGTACTCCAAGCCGCAGCGCACCATCCACTCGTTAAAACCATCGAGCCAACCCAGTCCGCCGCGGCTTTCCAAATCGACAAAGGCCGGATGCACGACTTCCTTAACCGGCGATTGCCAGCCCAGGCGAAAACTGCCGCGCAGCACTTCCAGAATGTTCATGCCGCGCGTGGGAATGACCGTGATTGCCAGTCGCCCGTTGTCGATCAAGATCAGCTCGACCCCTTCCTGCTTGCCGCCGTGCAGCACGCGTCTGGAGATCGACCACGGCAGATCGGCCGCCAGATCGAGATTTTCGTTGGTCACTCGGAACGACTCGGCCCGCTCGCTGGTGCGCGCGTCGCTAAGCACGTAGTGCCACGCGCCATCGTCAGCGGCCCGCAACTGCGGCGAAATTGCCGACAGCATCAACGCGGCGAGCGAGAGCAAGCGAACTGAGGTATACATGGATGTTTCCTGCAAAAGGAGATTCACCACAGAGGCGCAGAGAAAAGGAGAGAAGAAAAGGGAGAAACGAAAAACGCTTGAACAGAAGTTCGCAAAGGCCGCGAAGAAAACTGACTGCCTTCCGTCCTTGGCGCTCTTCGCGACCTTCTGTTCAAGTATTTCCTCGTTCCCGCTGCTCAACTCCTCTCTGTGCCTCTGTGTTCTTTTATTCTTTTTCGTCTTCACCCGGCCCCAAAAATCTCTTCCAGCCTGGCGCGCATCACGCCGGGATCGACGTCGATGCCGGTCCAATACTTGATGCTGATCACGCCTTGATTGACGAGCATGCCCAAGCCGTCGATGACGGTCAGCCCGCGGGCGGCGGCTTCGCGCACCAGCCGGGTGCGCGGCGGGTTGGGAATCACGTCGGCCACGACCGTGCCCGGGGCCAACGAATTCAGGTCGAGCGGCACGCGGGCATCGACGTCCGGATACAGCCCGATCGACGTGGCCTGGACCACGATCTCCGTGCCCTGCGGTACGCGATAATCTCCGTCCCAGCGGACAAAGCTGGACCGAGCCGGCGTCTTGTTGGCAATCAATTCGGCAAGCTGCTGGCCGCGCTGGGGCGAGCGGTTGACCACGACGATTTCGCTCACGCCGGCCAGGGCCGTTTCCACGCCGATGGCCCGTGCCGCGCCGCCGGCACCTAGCAAGACGAGTTTTTTTCCGGCCGGGTCGACCTGCTCGACGAGCGATTGCAAAAAGCCCTTGCCGTCGGTGTTTTCGCCGATGTACTGCTGGCCGCGACGCACGACGCAGTTGACCGCGCCCATGATCGCCGCCGACTGACCCAAGCCATCCAGGTGCTGGATCACCGCCACCTTGTGCGGCAGCGAACAATTAAAACCGGCCCAGCCCATCGCCCGGGCTCCGCGCACGGCGTCGGCGAGCTTTTCCGGCGGCACTTCACAATTGATATAGCGCCAATCCAGACCATGCTGCCGGTAGGCGCCCTCGATCATGGCCACCGTGGGATTCTCGGCCGCCGGAAACGCGAACGAGCCGGTCAATTGGCTAAGAAACGTCAACGGCTGGCTCATGATCAGTTCCGTATGTCCTGGCCACATCGCGCGGCCTGGGTGCCATGCCCACGGCCGCCGTGGGCATGCTCGTGACCATCGGCTCCAACATGCGCACGCAGCGTGGGCATCGCACCCGGCGCCTGCTAGATTCAGCCATGGCAACTGCGAAAAGTTGCAGGTGCGAGCTTAACTGCCGATAATGCGTCGCGACCAAGGCTACGCGGGCGCCAATCTAAGCATCAAACGACGGGCTGGCAAGCAATGCAATTCTGGAGGCGATCGTTCCGGGCCGGCTGCATTGCGATGGCTGCCGCGTGGCTGCTGGCTGCCGGCGGCTGTGGACCCGCGGCCGAGACTCCGAGCATGCGCCGCTTGTCCACGCCCGACGCTTCGACCGACAAGGGCACGATCGGCTTGTCGGTGCTGACGCTCACCAATCCGTTTTTCAAGGAAATTGCCGACGCGTTTACGGCCGCGGCGGAAAAACGCGGCTACCGGGTCGTGGCCGTCAGCGGCGACTTCGACGTCGCGCGGCAGCAGAACCAGGTGCAGGATTTTATCGTGCGGCAGTCGGTCGCCATCGTGCTTTGCCCGTGCGACTCGCGAGCCATTGGCCCGGCCATCCGCGAAGCCGACGCGGCCGGCATTCCGGTGTTCACGGCCGATATCGCCTGCCTGGCGCCGGGGGCCAAAGTGGTCTCGCACATCGCCACCGACAACTACGGCGGCGGCAAGCAAGCGGCCGAAGCCATGATCGAGGCGCTCGGCCCGGCCGGCGGCAAAGTGGTGATTCTCGACTACAAGCAGGCCGAAAGCTGCCTGCTCCGGGTCAAGGGCTTTAAGGAAGTCATCGAGCGGCACAACGCGGACCATCGGCAGGCGGCGGTCCGGATCGTTTCGGAACTGCCCGGCGACGGCCAAAAGGACAAGGGCTACAAAGCGGCCGAAGATGCGCTGCAAGCCTATCCCGATCTGGCCGGCGTGTTTGCCATCAACGATCCGTCGGCCCTGGGCGCTCGGGCTGCGATCGAAAAGGCCGGCAAGACGGCCCAGGTCAAGATCATCGGCTTCGATGGGCAACTCGACGGCAAGCAAGCGATCCGCGACGGCAAGATCTACGCTGACCCGATCCAGTTTCCCGACCGCATCGCCAAACTGGCCGTCGACAGCATCGTGCGCTACTTCGACGGCCAAACGGTGCCGCCCCAGCAGTTGATTCCCACGGCCCTCTATCGCCAGGCAGACGCGAGAAAGGAAATGATGAATGCTGAATGATGAATGATGAATGGGGGGACAGGATCTGGCGCCAGCTCCGGCATTCATCATTCATCATTCCTACTTCATCATTGCTCTCCCATGCCTCCTCTGCTCGAAATGCGCGGC
>DATCFX010001061.1:0-15172 GCA_036509275.1 Pirellulales bacterium
AAATTGTTCTGCGCGTTACGCAGGTCGGAGATGGCCGTCAACAGGTTGAAGGCCGCCGTCGGGCCGAACTGGGCCGACGCCGGCGGTGCGGGCTCTCCTGGCTGCGCGGCGACGGGCGGGGCGTTCAGGTCTTCCAAGCATTTGTCCACCCGCCGCACGGCGATCGCCACGGCACGGCGCTGGATTCCTAATCCGATCTGGTACTGCCGGATCAAACGCAAGTCCTGCCGCAGCGTTTGGTGGACGCTGTCGACAAACTGGATCAGCGTGCGGCGGTCTGATTGGTAGCTGATGAGCGCTTGGCGGTAGTTGTTGCGTTCCAACAACCGCGTAAAGGGCGGGTCGAACCGCAAGCCGGCCGACAGCGTGCCATCGTGGCTGTCGAAGCCGACCGAATTGTTGCCCACCGTGCCCAGCGTGCCGTTGAATGTCACGGTGAGGTTGGATTTCAAGGCATTGGCATTGAACGTGATCAGCCGCCAGGTGTTCACCAGCGTCGCCCTGTTGTTCATCCAGTCCTGCCGGTACGCTTCGGCAATCACCAGCGCTTGTTTCGAGTTCAACTCCACCGGATCGATCGTCACCGCCTCGAGCCGGGCCCGGGCCTGCACCAGCGACAACTCCTGCGCCAGCGTGTTCAGCGAGCCGGCCAAAGCCACCAGCGCATTGGCCGTGGTGCCGTGGGGCTGGCTGGCAAGATCGCCGCGGAGCGTTTTCAACGCCTCCTCCCCTTGGGCAAATCGCTGCTCGAGCGCGGCGAGATTGCGGGCCAATTCTTCGCGGTCGGTCTCGAAGTTTGTCCGCTCCTGGGCATTGAGCAATTTAAAGCGCATTTCCTTGGCGTCGTCCAAGCGCTTGAGGTCGGCTTCGACGTCCTGGAACCGCTCCTCGATCAGCGGGCGGAACTTGGCGAACTCGTCGAACCCGCGCTCCAGCACTTCCACCGGCGGCTCGGCCTGCGTTTTGCCCAGCTCGGCGATGAAGTCCGAAATCTGGTTCTCCGCCTCGTGGATCTTCGGATCGATGAACTGGAACTGGCGGATCAGGCTGTCGTCCAACTCGATCGGGATATCGGGCGGCAGGCCCAGGACCGCGGTTAAAAAGGTGTCGACCGAATTGTCCAGCGCGATTTGCGATTGCAGCAGGTTGGCCCGTTCGGTTTCGATGTTCTGGCGAAACGTGTCGACCTGCGTGATATCGATCGTGCCGGCTTCGAGGTTGGCCTCCAACAGGGCCAGCGTCCGCAGTTGCAGGTCGAGGCTGTACTGAGTATTGCGGATTTGTTGCAATTGCTGCAGCAGGCCGGCGAAGCCGCCGATGCCGCCGGCCCCGCCGCCTGCGAAGCCGGTGCCCGTGGCCACGGCGCCAGCATTGCCGCCGATCGCCCCGAAGCCGGCGCGGCCGAAGTTCGTGGCCGTGCCCACGCCGCCCAAACCGCCCGAGCCCTGGCCGGTGAACCCCGTCAGGCCCGTGCCGCCGGCAAAACCGCCCACGCGCTGCGGGCCGGTCACGTTGCCGCTGTCGCCGGTGGCGATGTTGCTGTAGAAGCCCTGCAGATAGCGGTGGTAGGCCCGTAGGTTCATCAGCAATTGCCGTTCGACAATCGTCAATTGCTCCAAGGCCACGGCCCGGCCGCCGGCCCGCAGCAGCGGCTGCACCAGGTTCAGGTTCAACAGCGACGTGGTCGTGTTCGTGTCGGGGCCGGCAAACTGCCAGACAAACGAATTGGCGAAACTTACCAGCACCTCGCCGCCGGTGGCGAAATGCTTTTCGAATTGCCAGGCCGACGCCTGGTTCGGCAACGAAACCGGCACGTTGCCTTGCGCCAAAACAGAAGATGCCGTGGGCGTAGGGTTCGTGCTCTCGGTGAGCACGCTGGTGGCGCTGCCGGTGCCGCTGGCCAGACTGCCCGATTCCGTGAAATTCGGTCCCAGGCCGCCGTAAAACTGCGTCACAAACCGGAACCGCTCGGTGGCGACGTCCAGGGCCGAAAGATAGAGCTGTTCCAATTGCGTCCGCAGGCCAGGCGAGTGAATGTAGGCCAAGGCCACTGCGCCCTGCAGGTCGAGCTTGATCTTGCCGTCATCCGTCATCGGGGCGTACATGGCCAGGCGGTCGCGCCAGCCCGGGCTTTGAATATCCGGCAGCGTGCCATTGGCGTGCCAGTGGCGGTAGCCCTTCATGCCGTCCACGCGGTGCATGAACACGTGCGCTGCCGGGTCATCCGGCGGCATCGGCTCTTTGTCGAAGTTGTACGGATCGAAGTAGCGGCTGCGGGGATCCATGCCCAGGTTGAAATTCCTAAGCGCCCAGCGGGGATCGTCACTCTTTTCGTTGACCAGCTCCATCACCTGCCGATCGGCCTGCATGCGATAGCGCGTCCTCGTGCAGCCCGCGTTACACGCCAGGCTGAGCGCGGCCACGATGATGTAAATCCAGGTTGTTCGGCAATCCGCCATGACAGCTAACCGCACGTACGAAATAACGGCGCAAAACCCAACGGCGTCTGTTTATCGTCGCTAAGCTGCGGTAACCTTAACGATTCCGCTGACCCTAACGACCAGCCTTCGGGCCTACTAGCAATGCGCGCGATGCCACCTCAACCACGCGACGTATCAAGCCGCCCCGATCGCTCCGGTCGTCGGCTGGCAGCCAGCTTGCTGGCAGCCGGCGCCGGCTGGCTCGCGGCTGCGTGTCTCGCGCAAGCAGCGCCGGCAGATGCGCCGCTACGAGTGCTGGAAGCGGCGCCGCTGGAGTCGCTGTCGCGCGCGTTTCGGCAGACGTCGGGCTGGACCGGAGCCGACGGCGCATATTCGATTCCGATCAGTCCGCAGCGCACGCTCTGGACGTTTGACGACACGTTCATCGGCCGCATCGAACAAGGCCGCCGCGCCGGGGCGCGGATGATCAATGACAGCTTCGCCTGGCAAACCTTGCCGGCCGGCGGCCAGCCCCTGCGATTCTTTTGGCGCTCGGACGCTGGCCAGCCGGCTTCCGTGCTGCATGCCGACGATGCGGCCAGTTGGTATTGGCCCGGCGATGGCGCGATCGTCGGCCAGCGGCTGTATCTGCTGGCCAAACGGGTGCGCAAGCAGGCCGCCGGTGAGCCGGGCTTTCAATTCGACTGGTACGGCAACGACCTGCTGGCAATCGACAACCCGACCGCAGAGCCGACCCAGTGGCGCTGGCGGCGGATCGAGCTGCCGTGGGGCCAGGATTTTCCACAGTTGAGTTCCGCCTGCCTGGTCGAAGGTGGATTCTTCTATATCTATGGCCTGTTTCCAGCCTCGCAATTAGGCCCTTTGCACAAGCCACTGGCTGTTGCCCGGATTTCGCAAACCGAACTGGCTGCCGAGCGGCCGCGCGGCTGGCAGTTTTGGACCGCGGACGACGCCGGCGGCCGCTGGTCTGAGAAGCCCACGCGGCTGGCGGCCCTATTCAACGATGCGGCGCCGGAGATGACCATCGGCCGCGTGCCGCGCATCGAAGGCCTGGTGGCTACCTACACGGCGATCGGCATGAGCGCCGAAATCCGGCTCCGCGTCGCCCGGCGCCCCGAGGGGCCTTGGAGCACGCACGCGCTCGCCTATCGCTGTCCCGAAGCCGCACAAAAGCTGCACGTCTACGGTGCCAAGGCGCATCCCGAGCTAGCGTCGACTCCCGGCGATCTCGTGATTACCTACTGCGTGAACACCGGCTCGCTGGGCGAGCATTTCGAACATCCTGACATTTACGTCCCTCGCGCCATCCGCATCAAGATTACCGCGCGCTGAGGTTGTGGTGGACGCGCGCGATCGCGCGCTGGCAGGAATCCCTTGCTTCGCCGGTGAGGTCGGGCGATGGCTTCCGACATTGCCTAAGTCTAAGGATCGACCGAAAAATAACTTCTCCGCAACTCCTCTCCCCTTGCGGGAGAGGGCAGGGTGAGGGGCCGGGAAAAACCGAAGTTATTTTTCGGCCGATCCTAAAACAGCCGGTTGTAACCGTTGAGGGCGGCGACGCGGTAGGCTTCGGCCATGGTGGGATAGTTGAACGTGGTGTTGATGAAGTACAGCAGCGAATTGGCCGAGCCGTTTTGCGACATGATCGCCTGGCCGATGTGAATGATCTCCGAGGCGTTGGCCCCGAAGCAGTGGATGCCCAGCAGCTCGAGCGTCTGGCGATGGAACAGCAGCTTGAGCATGCCCACCGTCTGGCCCGTGATCTGCGCCCGGGCGAGGCTCTTGAACAGCGCGTGCCCGATTTCGTAGGGAATGTTCTTCTCGGTCAGTTCGCGCTCGGTCTGCCCGAGCGAGCTGATCTCGGGGCTGGTGTAGATGCCGGTGGGCACGTCGCGGCCCATCGCCGTGTCGGCCTTGCCGGTGACGAAATGCGTGGCGGCGCAGCGGCCTTGCACGTAAGCCGCACTGGCCAGCGAAGGGAACCCGATCACGTCGCCCACGGCGTAAATATGTGGCACGGCGGTCTGGTAATGCTCATTGACGTGGAGCTGGCCGCGGCTGTCCGGCTGGATGCCAATGGCCTCCAGGCCCAAGCGGTCGGAATTGCCGGTGCGGCCGTTGGCCCACAGCAGAATGTCGGTTTTCAGTTGCTTGCCGCTTTTCAGATACAGCACGACGCCGTCGTCGCGCCCCTCGACGCGCTCGTAGGCCTCGCCATGCCGGATCAGCACGCCGCGGTCGCGCATGTGGTAGCTCAGGGCGTCGATGATTTCGTCGTCGAGAAACTCCAGCAGCTTGGCCCGGGTGTTGACCAGGTTGACCTTGACTTCCAGATTGCGAAACATGGTCGTGTATTCGCAGCCCACCACGCCGGCGCCGTAGATGGTCATCGACTGCGGGGTGCTCGAAAGGTCGAGGATCGAGTCGCTGTCGAAGATGCGCGGATGATTGAAATCCACGTCCGGCGGATGATACGGCCGGGCACCGACGGCCACGACAAACGCGCCGGCCGTGAGCCGGTGCCTGGCTCCCCCGCCCTCGCGCTCGACTTCGACCGTGTGCGGATCGACGAAGCACGCGTGGCCTTGCAGCCCATCGACGCGGTTCCGCTGGTAAAACCCGCGCCGCATGTCCACCTGCCGCTCGATCACCGACCGGGCCGAACGCCGCAGTTCGGGGAACGAGACGTGCATTGCGGCGGCCGCCTCGCGAAACAGCGGGCTGTGGCGCAGTTCGAGCACCTGGCTGATCGAGTATCGCAGGGCCTTGCTGGGGATCGTGGCCCAATGCGTGCAGCCGCCGCCGATCTGCGCAAAGCGTTCGACCACGGCCACCCGCTTGCCATGCTTGACGGCCTGCATCGCCGCCCCTTCACCGCCCGGGCCCGTGCCGATCACCACCAGGTCGTAATCTTTGGAGTCCATTCGTTCTCCGCTCTCGATGCCCTGTAAAACGCCGGAGTGTTCACAAACGCGCCGGGCGAGATCGACCTCCGTGCTAAGATTTCTCTGCGCCCTGGCCGCTTGCGGGTCCTCGTCCGGAAAATGGTCGCATGACTACTGTGCCCCGTGACTTGAGAATGGCGCGAATATGAGCAAAGCAAAGCGTTGCGCGAGCCGAAACATGCACGTTGTCGGTCATGGGCCGCCTGGACGATCGGGCTCTCTGCATGGCGGCGAATTGCCGTCTTTGCTCCAGATTCGCCCGATGTAAAGTCCTGCCGCAGGGTTTTTACTAACCCCAGCAGCCGGACGTTCCCGTTCGTCGAGATTCGAGTTATTGTCATTTACAATCACTCGTGGTATCTACAAAGCCATAAGTGCCGCCTAATGAGCTTGCTGCTCAACCTCGCTCGCGAATGCCTCTGCCTCGTTTGAACGCACTAGACGGACGCGGTATTCCCTGAATAGCGGCTCGATATGTTCGCTCAACTCATGCGCTAACGTCGGGTCCTCACGCGTTGATACCACAATCAGCCGATGGCCCTTGCCATCGATCTGATGCCGCTGGATCAGATCCCCGTCAATGGCCAAGCTTGCCGCTTGCGTTTCGGCACGCTTCGCCGTAAATGCATACGGCTTGACCAGATTCACCGTGCTGTTTTGGTAGGCATAGGGGATATCGATGCTGCGATTGCGAATTGGAATCTGGATCTTACCTGGTTTCCAAATTCTACCTTCATTAGATAAACGATAGATAACGTCGTTCAACTTCGGCGGAAGCGCTTCCGGGACGGAATCCGACCGTACTAATGTCGCACCCGACCCAAATTCGACCAGCTCGTGGTACAGCCTTTCCAATTCGCTTTCTACGTCGGTAACCTTTATAAGCCGCGGCTCAGTCATGCGAAGGTCGTTGGCGCGCGTCGCGATGAACGAACGAAGATCCGCGGCCGTCGCTATCTCGCCGTTATTCGCATTTAAACGACTTTCCATTGCGCGTTTCGCGAGCTTGAGTGCATCCAGGTCGCGACCTGAGGTGCCAAACATCTTCCGAACTCTGGCATGCTTCGCAGTCATTCGCGCACGAATGCATGGCGGTTGTGGCGAAAACAATACCACCCCGACATTGATCCCCTCGGCGCGGAACCGGTCTGGGCAATACTGTATCAAGCTGCAATACGCTTCATTTCCGATCATTTCTTCGCTCCCGGGCCGCCGAATGAGGGGCAATCCCGATAAAACCAACTAACAATATTATCTGCGACGAAGACCGCGCGGCGAAAGATTAATTCACCCAGTGCATTCCGTGCCTGCGGGGCCACCTCCCAAGCTCCCGGGACCGTCGCTATGACATCGGTTACCAGTCCCGGCGTTACTTCCCTCAGCCGGCGAACGCATTGATCGAGAATTTCAGTTCGCAAGAATTCGGAAAACGACGGGAATAGCCCGTAGAGCCGGCTGTCCCGAATCTTGTCAATATGCGAGACGTGTTCGGTAAGGTCCTCATTCGATCGAATGAAGCAGAGTCCGTGGTCGATCGCCAGCAGACGAGACCTGCCGACCTGGACGCCTTCGGTACTGATGAACACGTTGTCGTAATTTGGCCCGCGAACTACCGGATCAGGGAAATGGCGATCGCAATTCAATGTCCAAGTATCGAAGACGATCAATCGCGTTACGTCGTCCGGATTGATAAGGTTGCCCAATTCGTCCGCGGAGTTGCCCCATGGGAAACCTTGAACCGCGCGTGAAGCGAGTGCTGGCCCGGCGTCCGCCCTGTGGCCGCGCGGCAGCGGAAAGCGGTCCGATTCACCAAGTTCCAGAATCGCGATATCGAAAGTGCTCAAACCAAACCAACGCGCGAGATGCGTCCCAACCCAATCGGTCGCTAGCACATGCGGTCCCTGCCGGTTTCCCATCGGCTTGATATAAGCACGTCCGATGTCGGTCAGGACTTCTGTTGTTCCCGTGCTGGTGTCGTGGGACTCGCCGACCTGCTTCAAGCTCGTGGGCTGCCAGGTAGTGCCTAGTTCCCAAGCCATGCAGAGTGCTCGTTCTAAGTCTTCGTGCTTGGAAAGCGCGTCGTGCAATAGAGTGCCCGGTAGGTAATCAATCGTCGCGACTGTCTCCCGACTGTTCGCGGTCATCAGTTCGGAACCGATGAGGCTGCTGGAAAGATCGGTGACGATACGGCGTCGCTCAGGTATGGATGTTCTGCAAATGTTGTCGACTGCTTCGAATCGCGGGAAAGTCTATCATAAATCGGCCTGGCGGTGACACCTCATTGGCCAACGGCCGCGGCATGTGACGTAAGCCCGCCGCAAACGAATTGAAAACCGAGGCCACGAGGCTACCAATCGGCGATGCAGCGGAATACCACTCCGCTGGCGACCCAAATCCCCGCTCCAATAATCGAGGCGATGGCGGACCACTTTGCGGGCTGGACGAACAACAGCCCCACGAGCAGCAGAATCGAGATGCTACAGCCGTAGCCATATCCCTTAAAACTGTCTCCCTGGGCTACCAGGAACAATGGCCCTGAGAATTGCGCTCGTGGAGGGACGGCAATCGTTACGGCAAGCGCCACTGCGACCACGCAGAGACACCGCAGCGACTCGGAGACAGAAAATTGAGGACGCCGCGGCGACCGCG
Organism: Pirellulales bacterium; assembly: GCA_036509275.1. Classification (GTDB taxonomy): domain Bacteria; phylum Planctomycetota; class Planctomycetia; order Pirellulales; family PNKZ01; genus DATATB01. The sequence continues at coordinate 8,036 of DATCFX010001061.1, forward strand.
CCATCGCAGTCACGCCGTCACGGATTTTTTTTGCAAGGCTTTCTCGCATCGCGGCCTCCGTTGGGCGGCCGCATTTCGAGGAAGTTGTTTCGCGTTTTGCACCCCCATGTGAACCCGAGGAGCCACGACAAGAGAGATGGGCGGCTGCCGGCAGTCGGGGGAATCGCTGGTGGCATTCGAGAACGCTTGGTCGCGATAGGGATGCAGCGGACGGTGCCTCAGCGGCCGTTGAATTATTCAATTCCTCGACGTGATTGCAACAGCGGAATTCGGCCACTTTGTCCACGCAGGTCATGAATGCGCGGCGTGCCCAATCGCCATGACTTCGTTCTTGTTGCTGGTGAGTCGGCGCAGGCAATAGGGGTCGGCGAGGCGATCGAGTTCGGCTTTGAATTGCTCGAGCAGCGGGTAGTCGCTCGTGCCGCGGAACTTGATGGTCACGCAAAAATAGCGGCACCAGCCGCCGGCCAGCCATTGGCCGAGCAGCTCGAGCGTCCGCTGTGGAAAGGCGATCACGTCGCACAACAGCCAATCGACCGGCTGCGGCGGTCGATATTGGAACGCGTCGCCGCGGACAAAAGTCAGCCCCGGATGCTCCATCAAGTCAGCCCGCAAGGGGCTGCGATCGACCGCCACCACCTGGGCTCCCTGCCGCAGGGCGTGCCAGGCCCAACTGCCGGGGCTGCTGCCCAGATCGACGCAGGTTTCGCCGGCGGCAATCTCGCGACCTAGCCGCAGTTCGGCTTCGGCCAGTTTTTCCATCGCGCGCGACGGCGCCTCGCGTGATGCTCGCACCGGCACCATGCCTCCGGCAAATCGCGACAGGCACTGCCGCCACCGGGCAACGTCGGCCGGCGAGCAATACGACGCGTAGCCCCGATCCGGCTCCGTGAGCGCCAACTGCACCAGCACTTCGTCGGCAGCCAGCAGAGTCTCGGGCCGCTCGACACGCGAGCGTAGCAGACGCCGCTGTTTTTTCCGCAGTAGCTTGTCGACTTCGCCGCCGATCAACTCGGCGCGGCGCGCGGTGACCCGCGCCTGCGGGTGAGGATTGGCAAACAGATGGCAGCGCCACGGGCCATCGTGCCCGGCCAAGTGCTCGATGAGCCAATGGCCAAGCCGTTCGCTCCAGGCGGTAATCGACGGGGTCTGCATCTCCTCGGCATTTGGCAGCGATTGCCTGACCAGTGCCAGGCAGGGTTGCGGCGGCAACTCGGCATCCGAGAATTCCACCGCGATCCAACCGCCGGGCAATACGGTACGCGTGCAGCCGGGCAGCACGCGGCCCAATTCGTCGGCCAACGGCTCCTCCCAGCCGGCTTCGCAGGCGAACAGACCTCGGGTCGTCGGCATCGAAAGTCACTCATGGTGTGCGTCATCGGTCTTCACCGCCGCGGGCCCCAGCGGCTTTCGAGCCAGCGGGAGAGATAGCCTAGCGGCACGCTCATGGCCAGGTACAAGGCGGCCGTGAGCAGCCCCAACTCGACGAACTTCAGACTCGAACGTGCGAGGATCAGGTATTCCTTGGTCAGTTCGTGGACGGCAATCACGCTCACCAGGCTCGTGTCCTTGAAGAGCGCGACGAAGTCGTTGGTCATCGGCCCCAGGGCCGTGCGCAAGGCCTGCGGAAAGATGATCCGGCGAAAGGCCAGGTCGTCGGGCATGCCCAGCGCCCGGGCCGCATCCCATTGGCCGGCGCCGACCGACAGGATTGCGCTGCGATAGACCTCGGCCTCGTACGCACCGTAGGTCAGCCCGAAGCCGACGATCGCCGTGAGGACGGCGTTCATCTTCAGTCCGTAATGCGCCAGGCCGTAATACAAAAAGAACAGCACCAGCAACATCGGAATGCCGCGGAAGAACTCGACATAGGCCAATGCCAGCCGCCGCGACGGACCGGGTCCGTACAGGCGCAGCAGGGCCACAACCAACCCCAACACCACGGCCAGCGCCATGCTCGCCAGCGTCAGCATCACGGTCATGCCGGCCGCCCGCAGCAACAGCGGCGCATATTGGCCGAAGGTCCAGAGTTGGGCGCTGGCGGCGATGATGCGGCGATCCACCGCTCCGGAGACCTCGCCCGCCCCGGGCAGCGGCTGGCCCGACGCATCGAAGCCCAAGCCTCGCAGCTCTTCTACTTGCCGCGGCGTGTAGACGAGTTGGGCCTGGTCGGCGTTCCACAGATGCCAGCGTGCCAGGATCGTCCGCAGCCGGCCGGAAATCATCAGGCTTTCCAGCGCCTGGTCCAGCGCTGCGGCCAGCGGCCGATCATCCAGGCGCAGGCCGATGCCATACTGGCCACGGCCGATCGGCGGGCCGACGCTTTTGAGCTTGGGATTGGGCGCTGCGTAATAGGCTACGATCGGCGTGTCCAGCAGCACGGCATCCAGCCGGCCCAGTTCCAGATCCAGATACGGCTCAACCTGGCCGCTGTAGCTCTCGATCGAGCGCATGTGATGGTCGGCGAGCAAACGCTCGGCCGCGCTGCCGTCCAGCGTGCCGATGGGCAAGTTACGGCAATCTTCCAGCGACTTGATCCGCTGCTCGTCGGCGCGGACCACTAACTGCTGCGCATAGACGTAGTACGGCCGGGTAAAGAGCACCTTCGAGCGGCGCTCGGCCGTGATTTCGTAACCGCTGAGAATGACGTCGAAATCGCGGTTTTCCAGGCCCGGCAACAGCGTGTCCCATTCGTATTGCACGAACTCGGCGCGGACCGGCCGGCCAAGCTGCCGGCTCAGCGCCTCGCACAGCGAGTCGGCCAATTCGACTTCGAAGCCGATCACATGGCCTGGATTGTGCGGATCGCGCAGCTCGAACGGCGCCCCGCCTTCCGCATCGCCCCCCCAACGCAGCACGCCATCAGCCAGCCGCTGGGCCAAAGCCGGGTCGACGTCCGCAGCCAGGCCGTGCCGCGCCGGTAGTATTAACGCCCCGACAATTAGGATGAACGCCACCCAAGAGATTTTTTGCATGGGCACCATTGTGGGCTGGGTGGCCCCGGCACGCAACGCGTGTCGGGGTCGCGCAAGCGCGTCAAGAGGCGTAGAAAAGGGTTGAAGCAACCGAGCGGTTTGCCGCCGAAAACTGCGCCGAGGTAGCGACGGTCGGCATATAGAACAGGCTCGGCCCGCTTGCCCCCGCTAGCTGCTGTTGGCGCATTGGATAGCCGCCCAGTATGATTTTTGGCGTCGCCTCACCTGTTTTTCGGAGGTTATCGTCATGACACGGATCGTCAAGGTTTTCGCGATTGGTTTGCTGCTCGTCACGGAATGCACGGCCCAAGACTCCGGCGGCTCCGACAAGAAAGCGACCGGCACGGACCAGGCGTCGCAAGCCGGTCTCACGACCGCCAAGGAATACGTAAGCGAAGGCAAAGCCTGGGCCAAGAAGAAAGAATACGACAAAGCCATCGCAGCCTTCAGCGAGGCGATTCGGCTCGATCCGAAAGACGCGAACGAATATGTCGAGCGTGGAAACGCATGGATCGGCAACAAGGAGTATGAGAAGGCGTTCGCGGATTTCAATGTGGCGATCCAGTTCGATCCCAAGAGCGCTCGCGCCTACGCGAGCCGGGGATACATCTGGGCCGAGAAGAAAAATGGCGACAAGGCAATCTCGGATTTCAGCGATGCCATTCGGCTCGATCCGGCTTTCAGCTACGCATATCGAAGCCGCGGTTTACAGTGTCTCCGGCAAGGGAAGCGTGAGGATGCGATCGCGGACTTGACCGAAGCCATCCGGCTCGACCCGAAAATTGTCAGTGCTTACGACATTCGGGGCGAAGCGTGGTTTACGGTCGGAAATTTCGATAGCGCAATTGCCGATTTTAGCAAGGCTTTGCAGCTCGACCCGAAGCATGGTCCCGCCATTCGAGCCCGCGGCATCGCCTGGCTGAAAGCGGGCAACTATGACAAGGCGATTACCGATCTCAATGAAGCCTTGCGGCTTGAGCCGGCAAATGCCTACATCTATGGCGACCGGGCGGCCGCCTGGGCCTTCAAAGATGAATATGACAAGGCGATTGCCGACCTCGACGAGGCGATTCGAATCAAGCCCGGCGAGGCCAGGTTCTATTCCAACCGAGCGCAGACGTGGCTAGACCAAGGCCAATACGACAAAGCGATTGCCGACTGCGACAGGGCCCTGCAGTTCGACCGGAATCTTGCCCGCCCATTTGGCATCCGCGGAAGTGCATGGTCAAAAAAGCACGATTACGACCGGGCGATTGCAGACTTGAACGAGGCGCTGCGGCTCGACCCAAGATTGGCGGGCGCGTACAACGACCGCGGCAACACGTGGTCGAAGAAGGCGGACTACCGCAAGGCAATAGCTGATTTTGACGAGGCCATTCGACTCAATCCCAAAGAGGCGATGTTCTATGCCAATCGCGGCGGGGAATTTGGAAACATGGGGGATTGCGACCGGGCAATCGCCGACTGCAACAAGGCCATGCAACTCGATCCGAAGAATGCCTTCGCCTACAGGAACCGAGCGACGGCATATCTCAACCAAGGCGATTTCGACAAGGCAATTGCTGACTTCAGCGAAGCCTTACGGCTCGATCCTAAAAACGGCTACGCCTACAGAAATCGCGGAGTCGCGTGGCTTGGAAAGCAGGATTTTGATAAGGCAGTGGCCGACGCCAACGAAGCAATCCGGCTCAACCCGACCGATACAGAAGCGTTCAGCGTTCGCGGCGCTGCATGGTCCGCCAAAGGCGAACTCGATAAGTCCACGGCCGATTTCGACCATGCCCTCCGGCTCGACCCAAACAGTGTCAATGCCCATCTGTGGCGAGCGATTGTCGCCATGCAACGCCGCGATGACGATCGGGCCATCGCCGATTTCGGAACAGCCATCCGGCTGGCGCCCGACACCGCCCGGGCCTACAGCGGCCGCGGGAAAGTCTGGCTCAACAAGGGGGAACTCGAAAAGGCGCTTGCAGACTTCAACGAAGCGCTGAGGCTCGATCCAAGAGATCACGACGCCTATAGCGGACGGGGTGCTGTTTGGCTTTACAAACAGGTGCATGACAAGGCGCTTGCCGACTTTAACGAGGCGATCCGCCTTTATCCTAACGACGACTTTGCCTACGGCTCGCTCGCCTGGCTGTTGGCCGCGTGTCCCGACGCACGCTATCGCAACGGAAACAAGGCTGTCGAAAACGCGAAAAGGGCCTGCGAGCTTGCCGGCTGGAAATCCGCAAATCACCTCGCCGCCTTGGCCGCCGCGAACGCAGAAATCGGCAAGTTCGCCGAAGCAATCAAGCGGCAGCAGGAGGCCATCGAGCTTACGACCGGCGAGAAATGCAAGGAAGAGGCCCGCCGGCGCCTGGAGCTTTACAAGCAGGGCAAGCCGTATCGATACGAGCCTGTAACTCCGCCGGAGAACGACATGTTCGCCCGGACAGATGACATGCTGGAAGCAATTGGTTGCCAGTAGCGTGTTGGGCCACCCGAGGGCTTGCTTTTTGCCGAGGGGTATTACGCCACGCCGGTCGAGACGCGCAGCAGGGCCTCCAGTCGATTTCCGGCGGCGCGATGGTCGAGGATTTGCAGCGACTTTTCCACGATCACGGCCGCGGCCTCGAGACCGGGAAGGCCGCGCGAATAGATGTTGGAAATCACGGTGTACTCGAACTGCGGCCAGGTTCCGTCGCTCGCGCCGGCATTGGCCGCCGGCTCGCCTGCTTCGCCCGGACGATAAACCAAGTAGGCCGACATGCTCCGCGAACTCCAGGCATCGCCGCCGGGTCGCTCGCCGATCAGATAAATCACTAGCCTCGCGCCCAGCAACTGGGCCACGTGCTCGGCCAGCTTCACACGGCCGTAACGCGCCAGGATCGGCTGGCCGACCCGTAGGCCATGACTCGCCAGGCCGTCGAGCATCGCGGGCAGCACGTCGGCCAGGTTGTGATGAATGGCCTCGGCGCTCAAACCGTCGGAGACGAGGATCTGCACTTCGCGATCTTCGGGCGCAAGCTGGGCCATGCTGGACCGGCCCACGCGCGAGCCGGCGGCCGGGCTGGCCAGGTGCGATTGCTTGTCGGCCGCTTCGGTGGCAATCACGCGGAAAGGGACAATGCCTAGCAGCTCTTCGACCCGCAATTCTGATTCGATGGCCTCGCGGCCGACAGCCTGATGCAACCGGACTTGCCGGCTGACATAATCGGCCGGGCGTGGGCCGGCAGTGTCGAAGCCGTAAGCCGCCGGCGTGGCCTCGACCAGCATCTGCAGCTCGGCATCCGAACTGCAAAACTGCCGGACATCGCCCCACTTCGGCCCGCGCACGAGGCTGCCATCGGCGGCGGTCTGAAAAATGCCGCGCTCCACGGCCCAGGCTGCAAACTCGGGAGCCGGCCGCCGCGAATAGACCTCGCGCAGCGTTTGATCGTCGTGCGCACTGGTGTCGAAATACGCCAGCATGCGGTCGGTGTTGAGGCACACGTCCATGTAATAGTTCGCCCCGGCCGCGGCCAGCAGCTCGCTGGCCATCTGCTGGCCATCGAGGGTGATGGCCGAGTGCAGCGTGTAGCAGGGAGCCATGCCCATCGGCAGTCCCAGCAGCTTGCCCATGAAGTGGTCCTGCAAGTTGGCGACGATCATTTCGAAGTTGTCGGCGTGCGTTTCCGGGCCGATGAAGCCGGTCACGTTGTTCACCATGAACGGATCGTAGCGCCGCGCCAGCCCGTAGCACAGCGCCTCGGCCGTGGCCATGTCGATGCCGTTGTGCTTGCCGTAGGTGAACTCGCTCCCCTGGCCGGTCTCGAAGTACATGAACTGCCGGGCCGAATCCTGGAGGATCGATGGAAAAATCACTTCCGTTTTTTCCGGCCCCTCACCCTGCCCTCTCCCGCAAGGGGAGAGGGGGTGTGGAGAAGTTATTTTTCGGTCGATCCTGAGCGGCCCGCGCGTGGCCATCGCCCGGTAGGCCTGGTCGAGCAGTTCGACCGTCACGTCGAACTCGCCGGCCAGCGTACTCTCGGTGCCGGCCAGGCTCTGAAAGATGACTTCGACCGGCGCGCCGCGGGCCAGGCAAGCCAGTTGGGTCTTGATGTGGCTAAGGACGCAAATCTGCGTCGGCGCGCCAGTCTGCCGGCGAAGCTTGTCCAGGTGTTCCAGCAAGGCAGAGATA
>DATCFX010001062.1:0-2293 GCA_036509275.1 Pirellulales bacterium
ATGGCGGCGGGATCGCGCGGCTCGAGGCGGCCGGCATGGCGATCGAAGTGGGCGTGATGGAGGCCGAAGCCGCAGTCAGCAACGCCCCGTATCTCAAGCTGCTGTCGGCCGGCAGACCCTGGGTTCTGGCGAAATGGGCCATGTCCCTGGACGGAAAGCTGGCCACGCGCACGCTCGACAGCCGCTGGATCTCGGGTCCGCCGTCGCGGCAGGTGGCCCATCAACTTCGCGGACGCGTCGATGCCGTGATCGTCGGCCGCGGCACGGTGCTGGCCGACAATCCGCTGTTGACGGCGCGGCCGCCAGGCACGCGCGTGGCCACGCGCATCGTGCTCGACAGCCGCGCGCTGCTGGCCTCGTCCAGCCGCCTGGTGCAGACGGTGGCCGACGCGCCGCTGCTGGTGGCCTGCGGCAGCCAGGCGCCGCTCGAGGATCTCGCCCGGCTCGAAGCGCTGGGCTGCCAAGTGCTCGTTTGTCCGGGCGACAACGGCCGAGTGAGCCTGGATGATTTGCTCGGCGAACTCGGCCGGCGGCGCATGACCAACGTCCTGGTCGAAGGTGGCGGCCAGGTGCTGGGCAGCTTTTTCGACGCCGGCCTGGTGGACGAAGTCCACGTCTTCATCGCGCCCCGGCTGATCGGCGGCAGCCAGGCGCCCGGCCCTGTCGGCGGCCACGGCGTCGGACAGCTCAGCGCGGCCCTGCAGCTCGCGGAGCCACAGACCGAAACTCTCGGCGATGACCTGTACATTCACGGATTGACGACGCGGGCCTTGCAGCGTCCGTGACGATTTTAGCCCCCGGCGACTCGCCGGGGGCTAACAAATGGGGCTAACAAATGGGGCTAACAAAAGGCGCCGGGCAACTCATGCCGAGCCGGACATGCCGGAGTCGCTGTCGGCGGCAATGGCGGCCAGCGAGCCGGGCGTGCCGGTGCCGGTGCTCGAGCCCGCGGAACTGCTGCCGGCGGTGGGCACCGGCAGCCCCGCGCGCTGGCGCAGCCGGCGGCCCCAGCGGAACAAGGGCGTTTCGTTCATCACCAGAATCACGAACAGCCAGAGTGCGGTAACGACGGCCAGCACCACGCCTAGCCCTTCGAGCCCCCAGCCCAGCAGCCGATGCCCCAGCAGCCGCACCGGGTGGACCGCGTCGTCAAACCGTTCCTGGACCACGACGACCCAGTGGGTGTTGATCTCGCGCTGCGGATAGGGGTGCGGGTAATGCACCAACACCGGCTGAAAAGCCGCCAACCAGCGGCCGGCGTATTTGCCGCCGAACGGGTCGTGGTAATCGTCCTGTGCTTCGAGTTGCGTGATTTCGGCCGAGCGCTTGTCCTCGGCCTTGAGCACGAGGTCTTCCAATTTAAGCAGCCGCTGAAGCTCGCCGTCTTCGACATAAATCTGGGGATAGGGTCCTTCTTCCTGCCGGGCTTCGCCCGTCGACGCATGTTCGAGAATCAGGCCGGCTTGCGGCTTTTGGCTGCCGTCGGCCAGCGTATCCACGAGCGAAGCGAAGCGGTCTTTGCCCTGGGCGGTTTCCGGCCGCAGCACGGCGAAGTTACCCAGTTCGACGGAAATGCCCAGCACGCCGATCACGCGCTGGTCGTCGATGCCATCGCGGCCGCTCCACACCGGCACGGTAAAAGCCAGCGCCAGCCGCTCGTTGATATCGCGATAGACGTGCGAGCGATGCGGTTCGTGGATCGGCGTGGCATCGGCCGGATGAGCCGAGAGATCGTGGCCCGAGCCGTTGAAATAATCGCGGAAGGCGAAATTCTTGCCGGCGGTGCGCGCGTCGAGCGGGCTGGCCGCCAGTTGATTGCCGTGACGGTCGAGCAGGAACCAGTGCGTGGCGGTCAACTCGGGATGTTCGTGCCGCAGTTGGTCGACCATGGTTTGCAGCGTCACCCGGGCCGGGTCCGAAACGGGCTTGCCCGTGGCGCTGGTCAACTGCGCGCGCAATTGCGGATCCAGGCCTTCGTCGCTGAGCGTGGCCCAGCGGCGGTCGATCTGCTCGCCCACCAATTCGGCGACAAAGCGGGCGGCAAAGCGGTTGCTGTCCAGCGAGCGCTCGACCTGGGCGGCTTCGAAATCCTTGACCGACGTTTCCGCTCCGCTCCAAAAGAACAGAATCATCACCGTCAGCAGCAACATCGGTCCCAGCGCGCCCAGGATCAACAGCGGCCGCCGCGCGCGGCGTGCGACCCGGACTTGCAGGGCGTCGATCACCATCTGCGGGTTGGCGAAGCGTTTGGACGGATGGACGCTCCAACAGCGGTCGACCAAGTCGGCCAGGT
>DATCFX010001063.1:0-5294 GCA_036509275.1 Pirellulales bacterium
CGCAGTGCCTCTTGTTAGAATCTGGTCAGTCGTCCGGTGCGGGGTGAAGCCCCTCGACCGTGGAGTTTCAGCAGCTGGCAGTCACAGGTCGTCGTAAAGCACGCTGTACAAGCTGGCCGCGGCGTTTGGCCGTCGCGAGTCGTATTGGTCGCGCCGCGGATGCTTGCGAGGCGCGGGCGTTTGAGGATTGGGCGCACTGAGATCATGATGTTCTTTCCCGATTTTCGCCTGCCGCCGCCCGTCCATTCGGCGAAAGCGGACACCAAGATTTGCCGCCAACGTGTAGTGGCAAAACCCCCGCGGATTTGATGAGGACCGCTAGCATCCCATGCTGACTATTGCGTTAATTTCGCCGGGTGCCACGGATTACGACACTCAAGGGCGGATCCAGGGAAGCCTGAATATCCCATTGAATGAGGAAGGGCTGGAGGAAGTCCGCAAACTTGCCGACGACTTGAAAGGCTGCCCGCTGGAAGTGATCTACAGTGCGGCCGATTCCGAACCGGCGGGCGAGACCGCCAGCTCGCTGGCGGCCGCCTTGGATGTGAAACTTAAAAAGATCGATAAGCTGCAGAATGTCAATTACGGGCTCTGGCAGGGGATGCTCTTCGAGGAAGTCAAGCACAAGCAACCCAAAGTCTTTCGGCAGTGGCAGGAGCAGCCCGAGTGCATTTGCCCCCCAGATGGCGAAACGCTGGCCGAAGCTCGTCAGCGCGTCCAGGCGGCCGTGGCGCGATTGTTGAAGAAGCACAAAAGCGGCACGATCGGCCTGGTGGTTTCCGAACCGCTGGCCACGTTGCTGCGCAACTGCCTTCGTCCGGGAGAAATCGGCGACCTGGCGCGAGCCAGCACGGAGCATGGGCGCTGCGAAATGATTGCGGTCGAGCCGCAGGCAGGTCCGCTGGTGGCGGATAAGGCTCATAGCGGCTGACATTATTTAAAATGCGACGGGTGCGGACCAGGGCGAGCAATCGATATTAAAACGCGCCCGGTGCAAACCAGGAAAAGCAAACGATATTAAAAAACCCGCCGGGTGCGGGCCAGGACGAGCAAACGATGGCGATCAGCGACTCCGACGTTACCGGCAACATCCCCTTGACGGCGGGGGCCGACGCCCAGGTGCCTCCCCCCCGCGCCATGAAGCGGCCCAAGCGAGGCGTACCAGAAGGGCTTTGGAAACGCTGTCCCGGCTGCGAAGCGACCATCTTTCGCAAGGAGGCCGACCGGCTGTTGGGCGTCTGCCCCGAGTGCGGCTACCACTGGTATGTCAGCGCTCAGCAGCGAGTGCAGCAGTTGCTCGACGAGGGGACCTTCGAGGAATGGTTTCCGGATTTGTGGCCCCTGGATCCGCTGGGCTTTGTCGACAAGAAGCCTTATGCCCAGCGGCTCAAGGCCGAGCAGGCCCGCACCGGACTGCGTGACGCGGCGCTGGTGGGCGGCGGCATGATCCGTGCCCGCCGCGTGGCTTTTGCCGTCACCGACTCGGCCTTCATCATGGGCAGCATGGGCGCCGTGGTCGGCGAAAAGCTGACGCGCACGATCGAGCGGGCGACGGCCCAGCGCCTGCCGCTGATCATCGTCAGCGGCTCCGGCGGCGGAGCCCGCATGCACGAAGGCATTTATTCGCTGATGCAAATGGCCAAGGTCTCGGCGGCCTTGGCGCGCTATGACCAGGCCGGCGGACTGTTTATCTCGGTACTCACCGACCCGACCATGGGCGGCGTGGCCGCCAGCTTTGCTTCGCTGGGCGATGTGTGTTTTGCCGAGCCCAGGGCGCTGATCGGCTTTGCCGGTCCGCGAACGATTCGGGCCACGATTCGCATTGAATTGCCCAAGGGCTTTCAGACCAGCGAATTCCTGCTCGAGCACGGGTTTGTCGATCGCATCGTCTGCCGCAAGGATCTCAAGAGCGAGATAGCCCGCATGATCGACTACTGCGGTAAGTAAGGATCGGCCGAAAAATAACTTCTCCGCGACACCTCTCCCCTTGCGGGAGAGGGCGGGGTGAGGGGCCGGGAAAAACGGAAGTTATTTTTCGGTCGATCCTAAGCTATCGCTCCCGGCGCGCCGATCGCCGTGCTGGCAACCGCCGGGCCTGCCCGCCTTGCTCGTGAACGCGTTGCCCTTGACCGTGCCGCGGCCATCGATTACGGTTCCGCCCCACATTTCTCGCGGGCGTCGGTCGATGCCCCCTTCGAGCTACCTGAACTTGCCGTCAGCGCGACGGGATGGGAACAAGCGCATGAAGCGCGTCATTTGCTGCGTCGCGGCGCTGGCCCTGGTTTGCCAGGGCGCCGGTTGCTGCCGGATGTGTTGCTGGCAGCATGGCGGCAGTTGGTACAACGGCCAATGCTACGCGCCGCAGCAGTTGGCGGCTCCCGCGGCCGCGCCGTACGCCGTCCCGCCGCAAACGGTAGCGCCGTATACCGTGGTGCCGCAGTCGACGACGGCCCCCGCCGTCTTGCCGCAAACGACGGCACCCTCGCTGGTGCCGCGGCAGACGTTTGTGCCGGTGAACCCCTGCGGGTGTCCGTGCAACTAACCCGCCTGCCGCGCTTGTATTAAGCTATCCGCCTGGCGTCGACAACGTGCTGTCGTACTGGGAGGAGCAGCGGATGAAACGATCCGCAACCATTACAAGGAAACGCCGCTGCTGCGCGCCATGTTCTAAGTCGTCGTCGGCGGCCTGCTGGTGTTCATCACCGGCGTGCTGATCGGCAGCTCGTGATCGGCGCGCAGCACCGTAGCGGAAGTCGTGAGACTTCCGACAGGCCGATACCGCCGGCACGGAATTCTCACGAATTCCGCTACCCGCCAACGAATCGGGCACTACCGGATTTTTTGATCCGGCAGTTCCTGCTTGATGCCGGCGTCGATGGGCATCGTGTCGTGAACGATGCCGGTCTCGCGCATCAGCCGCGCCAGCTCGCCCTTGAGCTCTGCGATGCGCGGAGCCTCGGCCGGATCGTTGATCAGGTTGTGCAACTCCTGCGGATCGCTGGCCAGATCGTACAGCTCGGCCATGTGCCGATCCGGGCTGCCGTCGCCGTGCGGATAGTGGATGTATTTCCAGCGGTCGGTGCGCACGCCGCGGACGTTGGGCGTGTAGGGGAACTGCTTTTCGTAGTTGTATTCGTAGAAAAACGCCTTTCGCCAGGCCGGGTCGCCGCCGCGCACCAACTGCACCCACGACCGGCCATGAATCTTCGGTAGCGGCGGGGCACCGCAGATCTCGAGAATGCTGGGGGCAATGTCTTCGGTCAGAATCATCTGCGGCACGCGCCCGGGCTGTTTCGGCTTCGCCAGCCCAGGATAGCGCACCAACAGCGGAATGCGGATGCTCGCCTCGTGCATCGTGCGCTTGTCGACCATGCCGTCTTCGCCATTCAGCAGGCCGTTGTCGCCCATGAACACGATCAGCGTGTTGTCGAGTTGGCCGGTCTGCTCGAGCAGCGCATACAACCGCCCCATGCTGTCGTCGACCGATAAGACCGTGCCCCAATAAGCCCGCGTCATAGCGGCAAAATCCTTGACCGCTTCGGGCCGATCATCCGGGAACTTCTTCCGCCACTCAAACAGCGGGCCGTAAATGCCATGCCAGGTATACAGCCGCTGGCGAATCCAGTCTGGCTTGTCCTGCAGGCGGAAGGCGCTGTCGGGGTAATGGACATCCACGGCGTCGAAGGCGTGAGCGTACTTCGGCTCGGGAAGATAAAAGCTGTGCGGCGCCTTGTGTCCCAGCATCAGCATCCAGGGCTGTTGGCGCGGCCGCTTGAGCCAGTCCTCGGCCATTTGCGTGACCACGTGCGTGTAGTAGCCGGGGACCACTTGCCGCTTGCCGTCGACGTTGAATTCGGTGTCGAAGTATTTGCCTTGGCCGCGATGCGTGACGAAATAATCGAAGCCCGGGCGTTTTTCGTCGTTGCTCTCGCCCATGTGCCATTTGCCGATGTAGGCCGTGTTGTAGCCGGCCTGCTGGAGCGAGCGCGGAAAGCTGGGCAGATCGGTGGGGTACTCGGTGAAGTTGTTCAGCACACCGTGGGCATGGGCATACAGGCCGCTGAGAATCGACGCCCGGCTGGGCGAGCACAGCGACGTGGTGCAAAACGCGTTGGGAAAAAACACGCCTTCGCCGGCCACGCGGTCGATGTGCGGCGTATGGACGTAGAGATTGCCGGCGCAGCCCAGCGCGTCCCAGCGCAGATCGTCGCAGAGGATCACCAGCACATTGGGCCGCTTGGCCGCAGCCTCGGCGGCGCGAGCCGCCAGGGGCATTGCCAGAGCCAGACCGATCACCAGGACCGCATTTAAAAACCACCTGCTTATCATTTTCGGCACCTGCAACTGAGATGACACCAAACGGCCCCGTTCCAGAATAAGCCAGCACGGTGGCTGGCGAAAGCAGGCAATTCTGTCATGGTCGACGAACCAAAGGATTCCACCACGCGTCGTAGGCCGTTACACTAGGGAGCAGCCCTCCAACCGATGATTTGGCCATCCCCACCGCCAATCGGGTTTTCCCATGCCTCGCAAGCGAGCGTCCGGCAAAACCATCGCATGCGGCCTCGCTCTGCTGGCCGTGTTGGGCATGCCGGCCGTGGCCGCAGCCGCCAACGACGCGCCCAGCAACACCGAACGGCTGTTTGCCAAAACGGTGGGTCCGCTGCTGAAAGAAAAATGCCTGGCCTGCCACGGGCTGGGCGACGACGAGCCGAAAGGTGGCCTCGATTTGCGCTCGCGCGAGGGTCTGCTGCGCGGCGGCGACAGCGGGCAACCGGCCGCCGCGCCGGGGCGGCCCGCTGCCAGCCCGCTATTAAAAGCCGTATTGCGCATCGACGATGAGTTTTCGCCGATGCCGCCCAAGGACAACGACAAGCTCTCCGCGGAACAGATTGCCGCCCTGCGGCAATGGATTGCCGGCGGCCTGCCCTGGCCCAGCGACAAGCGGCTCGAGGAGTTGGCGACCAGCCGCTCGACTTGGGATGTCGACGACGGCGTGACGGTGGCCACCAGCGGCGGTCTGTCGGCCGACTGGACCAATCGCCGCTACAAGCCCGAGAATCTCTGGCCTTATCGCCCGTTGGCCAGGCCATCCTTGCCGCGCATCGCCGGTTCGGCGGTTGGCAATCCGATCGATGCATTCATCGCGGCCGATCTGGCCGTCCGGCAACTCAAACACGCGCCGCCCGCCGATCGGCTGACGTTGCTGCGCCGCGCGACCTTCGACCTGCTGGGACTTCCCCCTTCGCCGGCCGAAATCGACGCGTTTCTCGCTGACGAGCAATCCGATCGCG